>CAMNFS010000003.1 GCA_946537255.1 uncultured Erysipelotrichaceae bacterium | reverse complement strand
CTGCCGGCTCTGACCCCGCTTACCGTTACGGTCTGCTCTTCCCCGTTATATTCGAGAACCGGGCTGGAAAGCTGTGCCTCGGTAAGGACAGCTTTCTGAATAGTAAAGGGAAGGCTCTTCGTTCCGGTATAATTGCCTTTTCCTTTTACGATCACACTTGCGCTGCCCGCGTGAATGTTGTCCTTCCATGTCTGTACATAATCGATACCTTCAATCAGTACAGTATTGCCATCTCTTACAGTCACACCCGGAGTCCTGGCAGTTCCGTTATATACGAATGCAGATTCATTGGATCCATCCCGATCCGGCAGCTTTTCCATTCTGCAGAAATATACGGTTCTTCTGATCTTCAGACCCTTCCTGTCTTATTCCGCCTGCAAGACTCATTTTATGGCAAATTGCCGTAAGGATTGAGAAACCTTCCGTCTTTTCTTCTGATCCAAAGTAAAAAACGGCAATTCACTTTGAATCACCGTTTCTCTGCTGTTTGATCAGTAGTTATCATTCTTCAGCTGGAAATAAGCCTTCGGATGCGCGCATACCGGGCACTTTTCCGGAGCTTCCTTCGCGACGACAATCGCGCCGCAGTTGCGGCACTGCCAGGTCATTTCATCCTGGCGGACAAATACCTCACCGCTTTCAATATTTGCGAGAAGCTTCAGATAACGCTCCTCATGTTCCTTTTCAATCGCCGCAACTCCGCGGAACTGCTCGGCAATTTCCGGATATCCTTCCTGATCGGCAGTCTCCGCAAATCCCTTGTACATGGAGGTCCATTCTTCGTTTTCTCCGGCCGCAGCCTGTTTCAGATTGGATACGGTATCCTGAATGGCACCGCCCTGCAGATATTTGAACCACATCTTGGCATGTTCTTTTTCATTCAGTGCGGTTTCCGCGAAGACACCGGCAATCTGCTCATAGCCATCCTTCTTGGCACGGCTTGCCCAGTAGTCATACTTGTTTCTTGCCTGGCTTTCTCCGGCAAATGCATAGGCCAGATTCTTTTCGGTCTGGCTTCCTTTGATGTCTTTCATATTTCTTCTGTTCTCCTTTGTCTGTAATTATGTCATGACTTCTGTTCTTTGATAAGAGGCAGTTCAAACCAGAAAGTGCTTCCTTTTCCAAGTTCACTTTCCACACCGTATTCACATCCGTGAAGCGAGAGTACTTTCTGACAGATGTTCAGGCCCAGCCCGCTGGAATCGGTGCGGCGGACATGTTCACGGTCGATTTTGTAATATCTGTCCCAGATATCCTTCAGCCGATCCTGTTCAATGCCCTCGCCATGATCCTCCACCTCCACTCTGGCAGATTCTCCTTTGCGGAATACCCGGACCTCGATGGACCGGGAATCCCCGGAATAGTTGACGGCGTTGGTAAGGAAATTGTTCACTACCTGTTCAATCCGCTTTTCATCCGCATTCACCATGAGATTCTCTTCACATGACACATTGATCTCAAACTGATCCTGCACATGGTAATACCGGTATTTCTGAACATTCCGAAGAACCAGATCCGACAGCGAAAAATCAGTTTTCTCAAGTGAAATCCGGTTTTCCTCCAGCTTGGACAGATCCAGAAGATCATTGACCAGGTATTTCAGCCGGTCACTTTCATTGATGATAACCTCAAGATTCTCATCCGTCTTTTCACCCGGCAGATCCCGCATCATCTCACCGTATCCCTTGATCATGGTAAGCGGTGTGCGCAGATCATGCGATACATTGGCAATGAGATCCCGCTTTGCCTGATCCGCTTTCCGGATATCCCGGGCCGCTTCTGACAGCGTCAGATTCAATTCCTGCGCTTCCCGGTATTCATCCGTCTTTGCGTCAATATCATAGCTGCCCTCCGGAAGATGCTTCGCGGATTCATTGATTTTCATCAGCGGACTGGCAATATGACGGTTCATGATCCAGGTCAGAAGGATCACTGCAATCAGCACGATGGCGGCTATGTAATACATCTGTACCCGCAGGGTCTGAACCGTTGCGTTGACCGGGGAAAGCCCGGCATATACCAGGACAATGATCTTTCCTTCATCCGTATCCACGATTCTTGTCAGAGTGAGATTCTTCATCTCATCCCCGCCCGTTCCGTCCCGGGGTCTTCCCGGTCCGCCGGGAATGCCGATCCCGCCGGAAGAGGTGCTCAGGTATTCATTGCCGTTATCCACAGCAAGACTGTACTGTTCGAGGATCTCGCGGGTATTCATCCGATACAGGACACACCCCATGTTTCCAGCCACCTGATCCTCACCCGCGAAGTTGATAATTCTGACGCAGGTGTCATTCGCCGCTGAAACGGAATAAATCGTATTCGTGAGATCCGTGTCCTCGCTTTTGATTGCGGCGACTACCTCATCGCCGGCTCTTCGAACGGTATCCTTCTTGTATTTTTCATACATCGGTTCGAGCAGAACCGTCTGAAACACTGAAAGGAGCAGAATCAGACCTGCCGCAAACGAAATAAGATACGACGCGATTTTCCATTTAAGACTGCTCTTCTTTTTCAAAGCGGTAACCGACTCCTCTCAGTGTGACAACATACTTTGCGTAGTCTCCCAGATTCTTTCTGAGCAGCTTGATATGGGTATCGAGGGTTCGGTCATCCCCGAAGAAGTCGTATCCCCATACCGTGCGCAGAATCTGTTCCCGTGTCAAAGCAATGCCGGCGTTTTTGACAAGATAGACCAGAAGTTCATATTCCTTGGGAGAAAGCTGCGCCCGCTCACCGTCTACCGTGACGGTTCTCGCACCGAAATCAATCTCAAGCCCCTGCATGCGGAAGATATCCGCCGCGTTTGCCTGCGGGTGAACCCGCTTGAGAATTGCGTGAATCCGCATCATCAGTTCCTTGGAGGAAAACGGCTTGACTACATAATCATCGATTCCAAGATCAAAGCCATGAACCTTGTCATATTCCTCTCCCAGTGCCGAAAGCATGATAAACGGAAGCTCAGGCCGGAGTTTCTTAATTTCCTTGACAGCGGAAAAGCCGTCAAGATTGGGCATCATGATATCCATGACCACAAGATCATAAGGATTTTTCGTGCAGTGCTCCACCGCATCAAGCCCATCCACCGCCTGATCCGTTTCGAATCCTTCATAGGCTGCATACTTGCAGATCATCTCCCGGATTTTTGCTTCATCGTCCACAATCAGAATTCTTGTCATTTTTCTGCTCCTTCGTGTTTATCATGCCGTCATTATGTGAAGTTTCTGTGAATAGTTCAGGATTTTTCGATGAGATCAGCCGCGGCGGCGATTTCCGGAACGGAAAGAGCCTCCACCTTTCCTTCATCTGCCGCCTGGGCATATCCTTCCCGCATCGGAATCTGCGCAAGCAGAGGGATTCCATATTTGTCGGCGATCTCAGCCGCGTGGCTTTCGCCGAAAATGCTGATTCTGTTTCCGCATTTGCCGCATTCCACATAGCTCATGTTTTCAATCAGACCGAGCACCGGAATATTCATCATTTTTGCCATGTTGATGGCTTTTTCCACCACCATGGAAACAAGTTCCTGAGGACTTGTTACGACAATGATTCCATCCAGCGGCAGAGACTGGAACACCGTCAGCGGTACATCACTGGTTCCCGGAGGCATATCCACAACCATGTAGTCAACATCGTCCCAGAACACTTCCTGATAGAACTGACGGATGACACCGGCCACAATCGGTCCTCTCCAGATGACCGGCTGATCATCGCTGTCAAGCATCATATTTGTGGAAATCAGCTGAATGCCGGAGGAAGATTTTTCAGGAAAGATCAGTTCTCCATCTCCCATCAGCTTTTCATGGATCCCGAAGACCTTCGCCATGCTCGGGCCGGTAATATCCGCATCAAGAACAGCGGTACGATGACCTCTTCTCTGCAGTTCCGCAGCCAGGGTACTGGTCACGAAGCTTTTGCCGACGCCGCCCTTACCGGAAACAATGCCGATAATATGATCCACACTGCTTCGGGAATTCAGTTTGAAATGCAGGTCACGGTCACTGCAGTCCTTTCCGCAGCTTCCGCAGTCATGACTGCAGTTTGATGAATTTACTTCACTCATAGTTTTCTTTACACTCCTTCAACGTTCTTCATTTTAGCAAAAACCTCCTGAAATGAGCCAATAAAGCAATCCAGGTCATCTTCCTGTGCTAAAATTAGTGATTGTTGAGTTAAGGAGTCAGAGCAATGGCAGGTTATGTAGTAGTAGGAAGTCAGTGGGGAGACGAAGGAAAAGGAAAGATCGTCGATCTGCTTGGAACACACATGGATATGGTTGTCCGCTTTCAGGGCGGAAACAACGCCGGACACACAGTCGTCGTCAATGGACAGACCGTTATCCTTCATCTTCTTCCCTCCGGGATACTGAATGAAAACGCACTCTGTGTGATCGGGCCCGGAGTAGTGGTCAATCCATTTGTTCTTCTGGAGGAAATGAATGCGCTGCAGGAAAAAGGATTTTCCTGCGGGAATGTGCGGCTTTCGGACCGCGCCCATCTCCTCATGCCCTATCACAAATATATTGATGCCCTCGAGGAAGCAGATGCCGGCGAAGGCAGGATCGGAACCACAAAGAACGGTATCGGCCCCTGCTACGCGGATAAATACAACCGCATCGGCATGCGGATCTGTGACCTCAAGGACTGGGACGTGTTCAAATCCAAACTGAAATACATTCTTGAGCGCAAGAACAGACAGATTACCAGGCTCTATGACGGTGAGCCGTTTGATTATGAAGAAATGCTGAAGCAGTTTGAGGAAATCCGTCCGAAGCTTCTTCCGATGATCATCGATGCGGTAGATAAAGTCAACAAGGCACTCGACAGCGGAAAAAATGTGCTGTTTGAAGGGGCTCAGGCAAACATGCTGGATATCAACTACGGTACCTATCCTTATGTGACCAGCTCTTCTCCTACTGCCGCGGGCGTATGTGAAGGCGCGGGTGTTTCTCCCAGAAAGCTTGACCGCATCATCGGAATTGCCAAAGCCTACAGCACCCGGGTCGGTGAAGGACCTTTTGTGACGGAGCTGAACAATGAGATCGGTGAGAATCTCCGCAGAACCGGCAATGAATACGGCGCAACAACCGGCCGTCCCCGCCGGTGCGGCTGGCTGGATCTGCCGGTCGTCAAACAGGCGGTAACCATCAACGGCATGACGGATCTCGCAATTACCAAGATTGATATTCTGAGCGGCTACGATACGCTTCCGGTATGCGTCGGCTATGAGATCAACGGTCATACCTATGACACGGTTCCGGCTTCCATTTCCGACTATGAAAAGGCAGTACCGGTCTATAGGAATTTCAAGGGCTGGAAGGAAGATATCTCCAATGTCAGAAAATATGAGGATCTTCCGAAGGAATGCCGTGATTATGTTGAGTTTATTCAGGAATACTGCGGTGTGCGGATCTGCCTGGTTTCTGTCGGACCGGACAGACAGAGCAACATCATTCTGAATCCGCTGATCTGATTATGGGATATATTCTGGATCTTCGCAGAATTGTCGGCACAAGAGTGATTCTGATTACCGGAGCGCTTGTGCTTCTGTTTGATGAAAACAACCGTCTTCTGATGCAGAAGCGCGCGGATAACGGCCTCTGGGGTATGCCGGGCGGTTCAATGGAACCGGGTGAAACCTTTGAAGCGTGCGCGATGCGGGAAACGGCGGAGGAAACAGGCCTCATCTGTCAGGAGCTGGAATACTGGCGCCACTTTTCCGGCAAGGAGCTCTTCATCACCTATCCAAACGGTGATCAGGCTTATATCGCAACCATTGCCTTTATCTGCCGGAAATGGAATGGAAAGATGCAGGTACAGAAAGAGGAAGTAACCAGGCAGCAGTTCTTTGCGCTGGAAGAGATTCCGGATCAGTTGGATCCGATCAGCCGCGTCATCCTGGACGCCTATCGAAGCAGAATGAAATAAAACGGGCCCGGCCCGTTTTTCCTTTACTTTTTCAGAATATCCTCCATGACCGTTTCCATCGGCCGCAGTCCCATATGCTCATAGAAGGAAACCGCCCGGTCATTTCCGCTCCATACATTCAGCGTGATATGATAACAGCCCTTTTCTGAAGCATAAGCTCTTACATGGGAATAGATGGCGGAGGCGATTCCCTTTCCCCTTTCATTTTCATCAACACAGATGTCATCGATATACAGGGTCAGGATATCCGTCATGTTATCCGAATGCGGACGATGCTGAAACTGACACATCGCATAGCCAATGACCCTGTCCTCTTCATTTACAGCGGCGAAAATGGGCCGGTTTTCATCCGCAAGGATCGCTTCCAGTTCGGATTCAGAATACTTTGCGGTGCCGGGGATGAAGATGTCCGGGCGCAGCCGGGCATGCACTTCCAGCACCTGCATCAGCAGTTTTCTCAGTCCAGGAATATCCTTTGTTTCTGCTTTTCTTACACGCATTTTTCTCTTTCCTTTGGTCTGAGAACATTATATGCTTCAGAAAAAGCATTCTGTGAAGAAAGGGCTGATTCTATGGCAGAAATCAAAGTGGAAATCTGTACCGGATCCATCTGCGATGTCATCACCGCATCCGCTTTTCCGATTGATCGGATCGAGCTGAACTGCGCTCTGGAACTGGGCGGTCTTTCCCCCTCTCCTGCCCTGCTGGAAGCGGCAGCGGCCCATACGCGTATTCCGATTCTCTGCATGGTACGCCCCCGCTCCGCCGGCTTCTGCTACAGTCAGGAGGAATTCAGCCTCATGATGAAGGACGCAGAACTCTTTCTGGAACATGGTGCGGCCGGTATTGTATTCGGTTTTCTGAAAGAGGATCGCACGATTGACAAAGAGCGCACGGAAAAAATGGCGCAGCTGGCTCACCGTTCAGGCAGGGAAGCAGTGTTTCATCGGGCCTTTGATGAAGCAGTCCGTCCGTTTGAATCCGTGGAAACCCTGATTTCCTGCGGAATCGACCGGCTGCTTACAAGCGGAGGGATGCCGACAGCTCTGCAGGGAGCTGATCTGATCCGTTCCATTATCCAGCGTTATGGATCCAGGATTGAAATCCTTCCAGGTGCGGGAATCAATGAAACCAACGTGTCCGCCCTTATTGAAAAGACACAGTGTACTCAGATCCATCTGAGCGCGAAATCCATGCGCCATGATCTGCATGCATATCCCTGCTGCGATAAGGAGCGTATCCGCGCTGTTCTTGAAGCAGTCAGAGGAGTGAGATGATTGTCCGCTTCAGTCCTCGATGATCAGTCTTCCCTCCACCCTGACGTCCAGCCCGGTATGGGTTATGAAATACTCCACATAGATATTATGGATGGAAGTCGCGGCCACCCGCGGCTTCCGGTTTTGGCTGATTTCCGCCAGCGGCACGCCCATGAATTCATCAAAATTGGTGAAATGATAATTCTGAAGCGCAAAGGTAATATGATCCCTGTCCTCAATCGGTTTTCCATGAAAGGAAAACTCCTTCAGTTCATGGGTGCTTCTGCTGCAGCGGATCCGCATTCCTCTTGAAAACTGATGGAACTCCGGGTGACCTGTCCATGCGTCATCTCTCAGAAAATGAAGCACCATGCCCCGCAGCTTTGCACCATCCGCCTCCAGCATCCACAGACAGTCGTCAAACGGGGTGTTTTCCAGCATATCCTGATATTCAATGATCGGGCCGAGTTCCTCCTTGCGGATACTGCCGGTACCGATAATCATCAGATCAAAACTGGATCCTTCCTGAAGGATATCCGCATAAAGGTTTCCAAGCTCTGTTTCCTGAATCCGGGTGGGATGCGTGAGCCTGCGGGCAAACCGGGGGCAGTACCCGGTGATATTTCAGATCCGTTTCCTTCTTGTATCTTGCAAGCATCATCTTCATAATGCTGTTTTCTTCCGCAAGCGTTTCATTGACCGGTACATTCTTTCAGGCCCAGGAAACAATCTCATCTCTGTCGGTGTCATAGCGGATATCAAACCGGCCGATCTGATCCGTTCCGGTAAACGCCTGTACAATCGGGATCCCGTTCACGATTTCAGGCTGCTCCATATAACTGTGGCTGTGTCCCCCGATGATGATATTCACACCCCAGTCGGGATGGAGACGCTCCGCAAGACGTCGGTCCTCTTCCAGTCCGATATGCGTAAGAAGGATCGTTAAATCGGTATCCACCGTGCGGTAATTACCACAGATGATCCCTGCCTCCTTGGCAGCCTCATCCACATCAACAAAGGTTCCGATCACTTTTTCATTCTTTGTGCTGGCAATGACTTCCTCTGTCAGAATACCGATGAACAGCACATTCATATCTTTGACCCGCACATTGAAGTACGGCTGAAACAGCCTTGTGCTGTTGAGAGTGACAAACAGATTGGCACAGATAATCGGAAACCGGGCGCATTTATCCAGAAACAGAAGATGGGCAACCCCATAGTCCACCTCATGATTGCCAATACAGGCAACATCCGGATTCAATCCATTCATGAGATCAATGGTTGAAAGCCCAGATACTCACTTTCGATAATGGAACCCCGGAACATGTCTCCCGCTATGGCGTAGATCACATTCTCTTCCGATTCCCGCACATCGTTCACATAACCGGCAAGTCTTGCCAGTCCGCCGGTCTTCATTCCATCTTTCTCTTCTTCCAGAAAGTCTCCATGCATGTCATTGGAATGCAGGATGGCCAGTCTTTGAATACTCATAGTTCCTCCGGATTGGAACAGAAAGCCAGCATGGAAAACAACTGGCTGTTTCTGCTTCATTTGTCTAATCATTCATATAAAAGGATGTGTTTACAGGCACATCCTCTGTTGTTATCGGATCCGTCAGTTTTCCTTAGGAAGAATACCGACACGGCGGTAGATTTCATCCACATTGCGGGTATGATACATCGGATCAAAGCAGTCTTCAATTTCTTCCGGAGAAAGAACTGCGGTCACTTCCGGAATGGATTCCATCAGGGTACGGAAATTCAGATTGTTTTCCCATGCCCGGATTGCCTGCGGCTGAACCGTGTCATAGGCCTGTTCTCTGGACCATCCTTTTTCCACCAGTTTCAGCATGAATCGCTGGGAGAAGATCACTCCATTTGTCTTCCAGATGTTTGCTTTCATGTTTTCCGGGAAAACAGTCAGATTCTTCAGGATGTTTCCAAAACGGTTCAGCATGTAATCGAGCAGAGCCGTCGCGTCCGGAGCGATGATCCGCTCGGCGCTTGAATGGGAAATATCCCGTTCATGCCAGAGCGGCACGTCCTCATAGGCGGTAAGCATGTATCCCCTGAGCACTCTCGCACATCCGCACATATTCTCACTGCCGATCGGATTGCGCTTGTGCGGCATGGCACTGCTTCCCTTCTGACCCTTGCGGAATTTTTCCTCCACTTCCCGGACTTCTGTTCTCTGCAGATGACGGATTTCCATCGCCATCTGTTCAATGGATCCACCGATCAGTGCCAGTGCGGCAAAATAATGGGCATGCCGGTCACGCTGCAGAATCTGGGTGGAAATCGCGGCACTTTCAATTCCGAGTTTTTCACAGACATAGTCCTGAACAAACGGAGGAATGTTGGCGAAGGTTCCAACCGCGCCGGAAATCTTGCCGCATTCCACATCCTTCGCGGCCAGTTCGAACCGTTCCAGGTTCCGTTTCATTTCTTCATACCAGAGGGCAAACTTCATGCCGAAAGTTGTGATCTCGGCATGTACGCCATGCGTTCTGCCCATCATGACAGTATCCTTGTAGGCAAGTGCCTTGTCCTTCAGAATATCCATGAAGGCATGGATATCCCTGCGCAGAATTTCATTTGCTTTCTTATAGCGGAGTCCATAGGCTGTATCCACGACATCGGTACTGGTTACACCGAAGTGAATCCACTTCTTTTCCTCTCCCAGAGACTCACTGACGCACCGGGTGAAGGCCACAACATCATGATGAGTGGTTTCTTCAATCTCAAGGATTCTGTCGACAGAAAACTTTGCGTTCGCACGGATCTTTTCAACATCCTCCATCGGAATCTCGCCAAGCTGTGCCCATGCCTCATCAATCAGAATTTCAACTTCAAGCCATGCCTGAAACTTCGCCTCTTCGCTCCAGAGGTCACGCATTTCTTTACGGGAATAACGATCTATCATCACTTCTCTCCTAAGCGGCAGGCCAGAGGTTCAAATCCTCCCGCGGGTGCCTTAAGAATCGCACGAAGCCTCTGTATGCAAGGACTTTCGGCGTCGCCATATTATAGCATGCGCTATCCGTAAAAGATAGACTGGGCACACACTATTTCTACGCTGTTGCCTGTGTGCAGAAGCGCCAGCCGCATCCATTATGATCCTGCAATCGCCTGCAGATCTCTCTTTTTATTTCGTATTTTTCATCGTTTTCTTCCAGTTTACAGGGAGAATTCAGCAGACGCATTCAGCTTCATCAGGTAATGAAAGGATATCCGCTTTTTTTCCTGATCCTGGCAAGCAATGCCCTGCCATATGCCTCATCTACCCAGGTTTCCTTTCCAGCCCTTAGATCATCCAGTTTCGAAAGTCTTAGGACCGTTTCATATTCCCAGGAAGGAACATACACTTCCGTTCTGAAAGCAGCCGTACTGTTCTGCAGGATGATCGTTCCATCCTTCAGACTTCCGGAATAATGAAACGGTCCCTTTCCAGTGCGCTGAGAGACTCTGATCTTAAGTACCTCAATCACCCGGTCATCCCTGCCATGGGAAAAAATAAGCAGCTTCTCCTGCAGTCTGCTGATTTCTTCCGTGTACCGGCAGAAGGAAAAAACACCATCCCGTTCCATCGGTTCTGTATCCGTCTGCTCTTCGGGTATGTTTTCCAGGAAAAAACCATGCGCCTCATCGGTGTAGATCAGATGATAGTTTACCGCAAATGATCTGTGACAGGTTCGGCATCTGTATACAAAGATCTTTCCATCCAGGATCAGTTTTCTTCCTGTCCATCCGCTCAGTTCCGGATAGATCTGTATGGGTCCGGAATGATAACAGTAAGGACATTCCATTTTCACCGGATAGCAGAAAATGTCTTCAGAAAAAGAATTCATTTCATCTCCTCCTGAATATCTGATTGTCCACAATCAGGAATATCTCCGTTTTTCATGATCCTGTTGTGTAAAAATAGCGACAGTGATACGATTTTCCTATCCGAAAACTGTTGGTTTTACAACAAATAGAAAAGAGGTTTCATGGCTGGCTACAGAACTGCAATTCATAAATCCACCCTCTTCCGGCGGGTACCGGAGGAAGATCTGGATGCCCTTCTTGAGCAGCTGGACAGCCAGCTCAAGCATTATGCCGACCGCCAGATCATTATCAGCGCCGGCAGAAAAGTACACCGGGCAGGGATCCTTCTTGAAGGAAAGGCATCGCTTGTAGAGACAGATTTCTGGGACCGGCGGAAACAGCTGGACCAGCTTTCACGCGGACAGATCCTGTTGGCCAGTGACGCGGCAGCGGGTACTGCGGCCATGTATTCCATCATCGCGCAGGGGCCCTGTGTGATTCTCTGGCTGGAGGTAAAGGAAATCCTGAAACTTGACAGCAGCCGTCCGGGCAGTACCGCGGTATTGCGCAGTTTCATGAAGGAACTGGCAGTCAAAAACCGGGAACTGTACAAACGGATTTCAGACATGGACCGTACCAGCACAAAAGAAAAGCTTCTTTCGTATCTTTCGAAAGAAGCCATCCGTCAGAATTCCAATGAATTCGATATTCCTTTTGACCGCCAGGAGCTTGCGGATTATCTCTCCGTGGAGCGCTCGGCCATGAGCGCTGAGCTTTCCAGGCTGGTGAAACTCGGGTATCTGGAGACCCACAGGAATCATTTCCGGCTGATAAGCCGGACTCAGCCAAGTACAGACTGAGCGAGTTTCTTCGCGCTTTCAATATCGCTCGTCACAATCAAGACAATGCGGTTTCCCTTTTCCTCTACCACCGCATTATCAATCTTGAATACTTCATCCGGATAATAGTTCTGCATCTGTTCCTTGGCGCTGGCAAGATAAGCGTCAATTTTTTCGCGGGCAGCCTTGGGATCGGACGTGTCGAACACTCCGACAACATCTGCAGTCTTGTCATTGGCGATATAAACCGAACACTTTTCAATCAGTCCTTCATCAAAGAAAAACAGTCCGCGTACGACCCGTTCCTGCACGGCTTCCATCTTATCGCCGATTCCAAGCTCCGAAACGATCTTTTCCGCGTCCTTGGCCGGATCCGTACCGGCGCTCTGCCCGGCACCGCAGCCGACAAGCAGCAGCAAAGCAAGAAAACTACTCACAAACTTCTTTAACATATGTACTCCTCCTTACCACATGGGTTTTAATATAATCCTCCAGGGCATGTGTGCCGGTCGGTCCGAAATGCAGACCGTCTCCGACATACTCCTCCCGAATCAGACCTTCTTCATCGGTCATTCCGTTATCAAGATCCAGAAAATAAATATAATTCCTGTCCGCAAGAGATGCAAGACGGCTGTTGACCCAGGTGAGATGTTCGCTCAGCTGCGGTTCCGGAAGCCCGGAAATCTCACGGGGATGATAGGTTGAGAGAATATAGATATTCACATTCGGATTCTTTTCTCTCAGCATCGTAATCAGGCTCTGATACTGTTCATTGGCCCAGCCTTCAAAGTATTCTTCGCTGTTTCGGATTTCATTGATTCCAAACAGCAGATAGATATTTCCCTTCTCCGTTTCCGAAAGTTCATCATACATGGTCCTGCCATCGCTGTGATTATCCAGAGGCATGGAGTCAATCAGCCAGAGATTCAAAGAAGTGACATACTCCACCTGCGCGTTGGGAATCGTTCCCCAAAGATACATTGCGCCCATCCGGGAATCACCGGCAAACAGTACATCATCAAAGTAGGAATCCTCGATCGGATCACTGGCCGGCACCGGCTGAGCGTAATTGTAATAATCCACTGCCCGGCACGCATAGGTGACCTCTTCATAGACTGTTTCATCCGTCTCACTTTTTTTCGCGGAGGTGTCTCCCTTACAGCCGCACAGCGCAAGCAGGAAAGCACATCCGACCAGAATATTACGCTTCATTGGTCAAACAGATCTTCACTTTCTTCCGTTTCATTGAACTGAGGCAGTTCAGGCAGTTCCTTCAGACTCATGAGCTTGAAGGAATTCATGAATTCCTCGGTAACCTCATACAGGATCGGCCGTCCGGCCGCTTCACTTCTTCCGCTTTCCCGGATCAGGTCTCTGGCCATGAGTTTTCTCAGCATCATATCCGCTCCGACCCCGCGGATTTCTTCAATTTCAACCCGGGTAATCGGCTGCTTGTAGGCAATAATCGCAAGTGTTTCCAGAGCTGCCTGTGACAAAGTGGCCTGCTTGGAAATCTGAAACAGCTTCTTGGCATATTCATGAACCACGGCTTTGGAGAGAAAGCGATAGGTTCCGCCAAAGTTCGCTATTTCGATTCCACGGTCCTCATCCAGATAGACCTTCATTAAATCATCGAAGTATTCCGCTGCCAGCTCCGGCGCAATATCCAGTGTCGCCGCTGCCTGCTCGGCGGTGATTCCATCATCTCCGACAAGAAACAGAAGTCCTTCCAGTACAGCCCGGGCCTTTTTCGCATCCGGGGCATTGGCCGCTTCGAGATACGGAAGCTGTCCCTCAAGAAGAGATAGCTGTTCCGGTTTTGGAGTGCCTTCCTCATGGAACTCCACTTCGCTTTCCGATTTTTCCAAAGCAGGCTCGGTGTCAGCTGCCGCTTCATACTGCCGCCCGGTATCCTCAGGCGTACGGTCAGCTTCCTCTCTGCTTTCCGCTTCCGCATGGATTGCAGATTCCGTTTTCTCTTTCATGGTTTCCTGTTCAGAATCTTCCGCTTCTGTTTGTTCCATATGGTCGGAATGCACCGGTTCCATCTCCTGGGAAAATTCCGGAAAGGCGGTTTCCAGCACGCCGGGCTCCGGTGTGCTTTCTTCCTGGGGAACCGCTTCTTCCTCCCGGGAAGAAACGGATTCTGTGTGAATCTCTTCCAGCTCTTCTTTACTGATGCTCTCGGCAAATACTTCAGGATTCTCCATTTCTGAAAGCAGAATGGGGATTTCCCTTGCGCCAAAAGATTCCTCTGTAAGCGGCGTCTGGATTTCCTCGCTGATCAGTTCTTCTCTTTCCGATTTCTCCACTTCCTCCATATTGAGTTTTTCCGGATCTTCAGAAAGCTCTGGAAAAGCGGATTCCAGAACATCCGGCTCCGCCATCGGCAGGACAACTGGAACAGGCTCGGCTTCCTGGTCTTTGGAAGCGGATTCCCGATGAATCTTTTCGATTTCTTCCATGTCTACACTTTCCGCGAAGACATCCGGATTATTCAGTTCGTTTATTTCCTTCATTCCTGCCCCCGTCTATTGTTCCACTCGTTCCTCTGTCGTCATTCCGGTTCCTCTTGAAAACCAGATCACATCATTTTCATCCACTGTAAAGACCAGTGTGTGCAGTCTGGCAAGATCAAGCACTGCCAGAAACGTCGCAATAAACATCGGCATATCTTCACAGTCATCCAGCAGGTTCTCAAACCGGAAGGTCTCCGGCAGCCGGTCCAGTTTGGCTCGTACAACCAGTTCCCTGTCCTCCATGGAGATTTCCCTCCTGGTGTATCGGGTTTCAATCGGCTTCTGCAGCTGCATGCGAAGCAGCAGCTTGCGCATGGCCTTCAGAAGATCATACGGATTTCCTTCGTAATGGGAATCTTCCGGTTCATTCTTCACCCATTCATCCACCTCGTTGGAAACCGGCTTGCCAAGCATTTCCTGACGCTCCGTATACATACCGGACAATGCGGAGGAGATTTCCTTGAACTGCTGGTATTCGAGGAGTCTGCGGACCAGACGATCCTTCGGATCCTCTTCATATTCATCCTCAAGCTCGGAGTTGTCCCGCGGAAGAAGTTTGCGGGATTTATATTCAATCAGCTCCGCCAGCTCCACAAGATATTCACTGGCGACCTCAAGATGCATCTCCGACATGGCGTTCAGATAGGCAATATACTGATCGGTCAGAATATTGACATCGAGATCAAACAGATCGAGTTCCTTTTCCTTGATCAGATGCAGCATCAGATCCAGAGGACCTTCAAACTGATCAATCGTTACCTTGAATTCTTTCATAACCTTCCCGATTATATCATCTTTGACCATGACCGGACGGGGAATCCCGGCAATTTGAAAATCCCTGCTCAAAAGCCGAACACAATGCCTGAAACAGCCGCGGCCAGAATCAGGAAAACGGGATGAAGATCCTTCTTATATCTGCTCAGAGCAAAAAGAAACACAAACAGAATGACTGCCTTCCAGTTGAAAAGATCCGCGATATTGTGGGTACTCTGATAAACCGGGATCTGAAACAGAGCAATCTGAAAGATACTGAGCACGGCCGCGAGAATAAATCCGACCACCGCGGGACGCAGACCGGTAAAGATTCCCTGTACAATGGAAGAATTACGGAACTGATCCAGCATGCGGGCGATGATACAGATGACAATCACACTGGGTGCGACCAGCGAAAGCGTTGCCCCGATCGCTCCCGGAATGCCAAAGGTTTCATATCCGACATAAGTGGCCATGTTGATGCCGATCGGGCCAGGCGTGCTTTCCGATACCGCAATCATGGTCGTCAGCTTTTCAAGGGTAAACCAGCCGTATTTCACGGATATCTCCTTGAGAAACGGGATGGTCGCAAGGCCGCCTCCGACCGCAAACAGGCCGGTTTTGAAAAACTCCCAGCAGAGGATCCAGAACTCACTCATTTTCATTCTCCTTTCTGCCCCTTACGGTATAAATCACACAGCCTGTCACAGCTGCCGCAGCCACCAGGATCACCGTGGAGATCCCCGTGAAACAGGAAAGCAGAAAAGCGGCCGCGAAGATCACAAAGGACGGAACATCCTTCACGCCTTTCTGATACAGTTTCACAATTGCCTGAACCATCAGGACGCATACCGCGACCTGTATGCCATGCAGAGCAGCCTGCACGGATGGAATCTCAGAGAAGTTCGAAATCAGGCCGGCTATGACGGAAATGATGAGAATGGATGGCGAGATCACTCCGAGCGTTGCCACAATTCCTCCGGGTATGCCCTTCACCTTGTATCCGACAAAAGTCGCGGTATTGACCGCAATGATGCCGGGGGTCACCTGACCGATCGCATAATAATCCATGATTTCATCTTCCGTTGCCCAATGGTGTTTCTCGATGACCTCCTTCTGAATCATCGGCAGCATTGCGTAACCTCCGCCGAAAGTAAACAGTCCCATCCGAAACCACGCGGCATACAGATCCAGGTATTCCTTCATCGCTTTTTCTCCTTTCCATCCTAATGTGCAATAAACAGGAACAGCGCCGTCTCTTATTCAGAAACAGCGCTGACTTCTGCATCAGTTGGCAACGATATTGACAATCTTGTTCGGTACTACAATGACCTTGCGCACCGTTTTGCCTTCGACATAAGGCCGGATGGACTCACTGGCAAGCGCTGCCTGCTCGATTTCTTCCTTCGGCGCGTCCTGAGCCGCTTCAAACCGTCCCCGGACCTTGCCATTGACCTGAATGATAATCGTCACTGCCTTCTGTACAAGCTTTGCCTCATCATAGACAGGCCAGGATTCATAGGCAATCGTGTCCTTGCCGGTATAGTGCTGATAGATTTCCTCACAGATATGGGGCGTGAACGGACTCAGAATCTTAATGAAGTCAAGAATCATGTTCCGATTCACCTTTTCAGCCTTATAGCATTCATTGATGAAGATCATCATCTGACTGATCGCGGTGTTGAAGTTCAGGGTATCAATATCCTCGGTCACTTTCTTTACCGTGCTGTGGAAGACAAAATCCAGTTCCGGAGTCGCTTCATCGGTAATCTTTTCCGGACTTTCCATGCAGAGACGCCATACCCGTTCGATCCATTTGCGGGAGCCTTCCACCCCCTGCTCACTCCATGGCTTGGAAGCCTCAAGAGGTCCCATGAACATTTCATAAAGACGCAGTGTATCCGCGCCATAACGCTCGACAATCACATTGGGGTCGACAATGTACTCCGGATAGCGCTTGCCCATCTTGATTCCGTTGGCTCCAAGGATCATGCCCTGATGTACAAGCTTGTGGAACGGTTCCTTTACCGGAACAATGCCCTTGTCATAGAGATAGTTGTTCCACATGCGGCTGTAAAGCAGATGTCCGACTGCGTGCTCCGGACCGCCGACATAAAGATCAACCGGCATCCAGTGCTTCAGAAGTTCCTTGTCAGCGATCGCCGTGTCATTATCCGGATCAATATAGCGAAGGAAATACCAGGAGCTTCCGGCTGATCCCGGCATCGTACTGGTTTCCCGTTTTCCCTGTCTTCCATCTATCGAAACATGGACCCAGTCTGTGGCCTTTTCCAGCGGTGAAGCACCGTTTGACGGCTTGTAGTCATCGAGTTCCGGAAGCACCAGCGGCAGCTGATCCAGCGGCAGCGCAATCATCTCATCCTGATCAAAGTGAACAATGGGAATCGGTTCTCCCCAGTAACGCTGACGGGCAAAGATCCATTCCCGGATCCGGTAGTTGACCTTCGCTTCGCCGACGCCTTCCTTCTCCAGCCATTCGGTCATGGCATGAATGGCCTCTTCCTTGTTCATTCCATTCAGGAATTCACTGTTGATATGAAGTCCGTCTCCGACAAAGGCCTCTTCTTCGACATTGCCGCCTTCCAGAACCGGTATGATTTCAAGCCCGAACTTTTTTGCGAACTCATAGTCTCTGGTGTCATGGGCAGGGACTGCCATGATGGCTCCGGTTCCATAGGTCGCAAGTACGTAATCACTGATCCAGATCGGAATCTTTTTTCCATTGACCGGATTTACCGCATACGCTCCGGTAAAGACACCGGTCTTATCCTTGTTGAGTTCCGTACGCTCAAGATCGGATTTGGTGGAACAGATCCGTACATATTCCTCTACCGCCTGTTTCATTTCCGGAGTGGTGATTTTTTCCACAAGGGCATGTTCCGGAGCCAGAACACAGTAGGTAGCACCGAACAGCGTATCACAGCGGGTTGTAAATACGGTAAAGCTCTCCGGATGTCCATCCACCCGGAAATTCACATGCGCGCCAGTCGATTTTCCAATCCAGTTGCGCTGCATTTCCTTGGTGCTCTCCGGCCAGTCGATTTCCTCAAGTCCTTCCAGCAGGCGTTCGGCATATTTCACAATGTCAATGACCCACTGCTTCATGTTTCTGCGGACAACCGGATAGCCGCCTCTCTCGCTTTTGCCGTCAATCACTTCATCATTGGCAAGTACCGTTCCAAGTTCCTCGCACCAGTTGACCGGCATATCCACGCATTTTGCGAGACCGTCCTCAAACAGAAGCTTGAAGATATACTGCGTCCATTTGTAATAGGATGGATCGCAGGTGGAAATCACCCGGTCCCAGTCGTAGGAAAAGCCGATGTTCTTCAGCTGTTCGGTAAAGATTTCGATATTCCTGCGGGTGAATCCATCCGGATGATTGCCGGTATTGATCGCATACTGTTCCGCCGGAAGACCAAAGGCGTCAAATCCCATCGGATGCAGGACATTGTATCCTTCCATGCGTTTTTTGCGTGAGACGATATCCGTTGCGGTATAACCCTCCGGATGACCGACATGCAGACCGGCTCCGCTGGGATACGGAAACATATCCAGCGCATAGAACTTGGGTTTGGAAAAATCCCGGATATCGGTTTTGAACGTCTTGTTCTCCTCCCAGTACCGGCGCCACTTCTCTTCCGTTTTTCTGTGATTGTATGCCATAACTCATTCCTCCATATAAAAACGTCCTTACAGTCTAAGGACGCTCTTCACGCGGTACCACCTTAGTTCACGGTCAGGCCGTGCGCTCATTGTTCTTCTCTAACGCCGACAGCAGCGGCCGCTCCAAAGCTCAGTTCATTTTCCCGTTTCACCGCGTTTCACCATCCCGCGGCTCTCTTTCTGAAAACAGCAGAAAACTACTACTTCTTTTTCATCACAGCAACGCTATTGTATCTTAACCCTTCCGAAACTTCAATTCTGTCCCGTATTTTTCATCGCTGTTCCTTCCCGGAAAAGATGCAAAAACAGAAAAGCGGGCCGAACATGACCCGGTCAGGATATCATTTCAGCGTTTCTGTCTGAATTACAGGAGAGTAAACAGATCAGACAGTCCCGGCAGGAAGGTATCCACGATTCTTGTTCCTATCAGTCTTTCAGGTCAACGAGCATCTGCCGGCAAAAAAGAAAACAGCAGTTCGCTGTCTTCCTTACCATTCATATCCGAAGCTTACAAACGGACCGCCGGCTGACCAGTCCATCGGCTTGGCAGACATGTTTCCGACAATCCCGGCAATATTGGTGCGGTACGCGTTTCCTTTTGGGTCAGAGACATTGGTATTGCCTGCCGGATCAAGTCCATAGAGCACCACGCAGTGGGTATAATCCGTGTTTCCGCCGATAAATGCCGCAACGAGCTTTCCGCGCTGCAGTTCCCGATACATGGTGTCATAATCCGCAAAAGCGATTCCGCCAAGACCATAGCTTCCGCACAGCGCTGCCAGTCCGCCGGAATCCGCTCCATGTCCGTTCCAGGAATTATAGCTTCCATAGGAATTCATGACATAGGCCATATCCAGCGGTGATCCGCCGATTCCGAAATGGTTCAGTATTACCGCCGCGGCAGTCGGTACACAGCCGGTTGCGGCCATTGTACCGCCTTCTCCCACGGTAATACCGCCCCAGCCTCCGCCGCCCTGGGCATAGACCGGTACTCCGCTCACAACGGTTCCGGTCCAGTTTCCATTTGCGTCGTAGTTAAGAACAGCCCCATTGACATATTCCTGCCGTGGTCCGCCATTCCAGCCACCTGTTTCAACCCAGCCGCCTTCCACCCAGGTCTGACTTGCTTCATCCCAATAGCCATCCTGCCAGTAACCATCCGCTTTGACCGATGCGGTATTCATCATCAGAAACAAAGCCGAAAGAACAGCTGCCGCAGTTTTTTTCATTTTCATATCCCCCTTACCCTCAGACTATTTTACTCTTTTTCCAACCGAAATGATTCCTGCCGGTCTTTTTTTGATCCGGATTTTTTTAAAAGAAGAGTGACTTTTTCAGAATCTCAAATCCAGGTATTATTGTATCTCCTGGAATTCTGAAGAAATGACAAAAATACGATCGCCGGAAAAAAGAAAAGAAGCCGAAGCTTCTCATTCCCTATCGTCCGGCTTACTTGCCACGGCGTCTTGCCTTGCGGGCAGCTTCACTCTTCAGCTTGCGCTTTACCCCGGGCTTTACGTAATATTCTCTCTTACGTGCCTCAGCAAGGGTTCCGTTACGAGAGACCTGACGCTTGAAGCGACGCAGTGCATCGTCAAGATTCTCATTCTCTTTTACTACAACTCTCGGCATCTTTATCCCCCCTTTCTGAGTTCAAAGCATTGCCATAATAACAAATCTGATTTCATTTGGCAATGAAAAGATCAACAGTTTTCTATACGTCAGCTTCCATCAGTTTCACACCGCTGCTGGTTCCGATCCTGTCGGCACCGGCTTTGACCATTGCCTGAAACGTCTCCATCGTACGGATTCCGCCGCTGGCCTTGACGCCCATGTCCCTTCCGACGGTCTCTTTCATCAGACGGACGGTTTCTGCCTGAGCTCCGCCGGTTGAAAACCCAGTGGATGTCTTGACAAAATCACTTCCTGCCTTCTTCGCACAGAGGCATGCCTGAATGATTTCCTCCCGGTTCAGAAGACATGTCTCAAGAATCACCTTCAGAACATGGGAACCGACGGCCTCTTTCACAGCGCGGATCTCTTCCTCCACCCTTTCATACCGGCCATCCCTGACGTCACCGATATTCAGAACCATGTCCACTTCATCCGCGCCGCGGTTTACCGCGTCCTTCGCCTCGAAAACCTTGGCTTGGGTTGTCATTGCGCCAAGCGGGAAGCCGATTACGGTGCATACTTTCACATCACAGTCGGAAAGAAGACTCGCCGCGGTCTCAATCCAGCATGGATTGACACAGACGCTGGCAAAGTCATACTTCTTCGCTTCCTGACAGAGACGCTCAATATCCGCGCAGGTTGCGTCTGGTTTTAAAAGCGTATGATCAATCAGCTTATTCTTCTTCATTGGTTCTTTCTCCGAAATAGAACTGGTGAATCACATCACGGGCAATCGCGTCATCTCCCTCATATGGCTCCCGGCCGAACTCCCGGTAGATGAAGCGTTCATCTCCTTTGCCCATGACAATAATCGTGTCTCCTTCCGACGCGATTTCCACTGCCTGTCGGATCGCGTCGTAACGGTCCTCAATCATGATGTATTCCGTCTTTTCAATACCGGAAGCGATTTCCTTCATGATATCCATCGGCTTTTCGTCCCGGGGATCATCCTCGGTAAGGATAATCATGTCCGTATAATGATCCAGGATCTCCCCGAATATCGGCCGTTTGGCGGTATCCCGTTTGCCGGCACTTCCCGTAATCGCAATGATCCGGTTGCCTTTCGGGGTTATGGCGCTCGCATACTGACACAGCTTCTCGATTCCATCCGGTGTATGGGCAAAGTCAATAATCACATTGAAGGGCTGACCTTCATCGATCCGCTGTACCCGTCCCTCAACCTGATGAATACTCTTCAGTTTCGGCAGCATCTGAGTAATACTGATTCCGCTGGTATTGAGGGCGGCGATGGCGGCGAGGAGATTGTAAAGATTGAATTTGGCAACCAGGTTGGTTTCAAGTTCATATTCCATGCCATTGCAGCGTAATGTAAAGACCGTACGGTCTTTTTTGAGCTGATAGCGGACAATCTGGTAATCCGCTTTGTTTTCAATTCCGTAGGTCACAACCCGGCATGGACAGTCCTCAACGATTTTCATGCCGTAGGGATCATCCACATTGGTCACCGCGATGGCATCTTCCTTCAGACGGTCAAACAGTTTCTTTTTCGCCTGGAAGTAGTTTTCCATTGTCCCGTGATAATCCAGGTGATCATGGGTCAGATTCGTAAAGATCGCAGAATCAAAATCAATCGCGTCCACCCGTCCCTGTTCAATACCGATGGAACTGACTTCCAGGGCACAGGCTTCAATGCCGGCATTCACCATATCCTTGAGAATACCGTGAAGATCATCAATATCCGGAGTGGTAAGCAGCGGCGGCAGTTTGACGCTTCCGTACTCAATCGCAATGGTGCCGATATAGCCGCAGGGCTTATAGGAATCCAGTACATCCCGGATCACACAGGCAATCGTGCTTTTGCCATTGGTTCCGGTTACCCCGTACATGGTCAGCTTATGGCTCGGATATCCATAGAAAGCATCCGCGACTTTGTTGTATACCTTGTTGACATCCTTCACCTTGATATAGGTAATCTCCGGATTGGTACTGGGAAGCGGTTCGGAATGAACAATGACCTTCGCTCCGTTTTCTATGGCCTGATCCACAAACCGGTGGCCGTCATTCATCATTCCCTTTTCGCAGAAGAAGATGGAGTCCGGACGCTTCTTTCGGCTGTCCGCCATCAGACTGCGGATCTCGACATCCCCGACATTGTCAAACAGTTCATTCAGCTTCATATATTCTCCTCGCATAGACGCGATGGTTTTCGACGCCGGTTATCAGAGCGTCTGCCATCGTTGATTTTTCCATTTCTTCCTTCAGAAAGACTTCAAGATATTCACTGGAATGTCCGGATGACATTCCGTTTTCACTTCGTTCCATCAGTACCCGGACTTGGGAACCGATCTTTTCTCTCTTATATGTATCATACAGTTCTTCGGAGAGATTCAGACAGATTTTTGCCCGCTGCTTCTTTACTTCCGCATGGATCTGATGATCCATCTTTTCTGCCGCTGTTCCGCTTCTTACACTGAAGGGAAATACATGCAGAAAGGAAAACGCGCAGGTTTTCAGAAAGGAAACCGTCTCTTCAAAATCCGCGTCAGTCTCACCCGGAAATCCGACGATCAGATCGGTTGAGATGGAAATTCCCGGCATCCGTCTGCGGATGTCCGTGATCCGCTCCAGGAATTCATCCGTACGGTAAGGCCGGCGCATTGCCTCGAGAATCCGGTCACAGCCCGACTGCAGCGGGATATGCAGATGGCGGGCAATCCGGGGATTTTCTTCCATCAGGCTCAGAAATTCCTCATTCAGCTCGGTCACTTCAATCGATGAAATCCTGAGACGTTCAAGCTCAGGTACTTCATTGAGAATCCGGCGCAGCAGTCCGGCAAGACTGACGCCGTACTCCCTTCCATAACGGCCGGTATGAATGCCGGTCAGTACGATTTCCTTATGATGGACGGCAATCCGCCTGGCTTCTTCAATCACGCAGTCCGGAGCCATCGAGCGTTCTCTTCCGCGGGCATAGGGAATCACGCAATAGGAACAGAACTGATTACATCCGTCTTCGATCTTGAGAAAGGCCCGGGTCCGATCCGCAAAGCGAACCATGGACAGCGGTTCGAATTCCTCCTGATCCAGAACGCCGACATCAAGAATTCTTTCCCCTGTCCGCTCAAAGGCGTGAACATACCCCGGAAGATTTTTCTTATGAACGCTGCCGACAACAATATCCGCGTCCTTTACCGCATCCGGATCAATCTGCGCATAGCAGCCTGCGACCGCGACAATCCGGCAGCCGCTCCGTCTGGCCCGGTGGATCATCTGACGGCTTTTTCTGGCGGCTTCGTTGGTCACGGCACAGGTAAAGATCATGGCAAGATCCGCCTGGCTTCCAAACGGAACTCTCGTATAACCCTCCTCCTCAAGCTGCTGAACAATCGCTTCGCTTTCATAGGCGTTGACTTTACATCCAAGATTCATTACCGAAACTGTTTTCATACATGGAAAAGAATACCGTATTTGTCTTCAAAAATGAAACGGAATTCCCGAATCTCTCATCCCATTTCCCAAAGAATCCGCCTGCAGTATAATCAGAAAGTCATGAAAGCATGGAAAATACTGATTCCGGCCGCAGTGCTTTGTCTTCTGATTCCGGTTTTTCACAGAATTCATATGGAGCGGATGGAAGCACAGAAGCTTGCGGAACGGATCCGGGAAGAAAACGCATATCTAGAGGAAAGAACCGCAGTGGCAGAAAAAAGAATTGCCGAAGTGAATTCTGCCTTCTATACAGAATCCCGGATGGAAGCACGTAAGGAAAAGGATCCCTCATTCCGGCGCCTGGCTGCGGGGATTGACACCATGCCGGTCTGTCTGATCGGGGATTCCGTCATGCTTGGAGCCGCGGAAAATCTGAGGGAAGCGTTTCCAGCGGGAATTGTGGATGCGGAAGAGAACCGGTCCTATTATCCGGTTTTCGGCATCCTGGAATCGCTTCTTGAAGAAGGCAGGGAATTCAACCCGGTTGTTTTCGGGATCGGCACCAACGCCCCACTAAGCAAGAGCGCCTGTGAGGAGATTATCCGCATGTGCGGTGAGAGACAGCTGTTCTGGCTTACTACCACCAACAACTGGCAGTTCTATAACACCGATACGATTCGGGAACTTGAGGAAGAGTTTGATCAGCTCGAGATCATCGACTGGGAAGCGTTTTCCAGCGGGCATCCGGAGTATTTCTATGAAGACGGGATTCATCTTCCCCCGGCTGGCCGGAAAGCATATACGGATCTGATCGTTACCGCCATCGAAGACAGAGCGCTCTCAATGCGTCCGAAAAAAAGAAAGGATCTTCTGATCGGGGACGACTGTCTGCTTGCATGTATCAGTGAACTGTCCCTGAACAAAGACTGCATGATTATGGCGGAAGAAGATCTTTCCACCGAACGGATCATGGAAAAGATCGCTTCCCTGAAGGAAGAGGATATCCTTCCGGATCACATCACCCTGATCTTTCACGCAGAAGAAGCTGACCGCCTCGTTCCTCTTTCCAATCTTCTGGAAAACCCGGACTGCCGGGTAGTCTTTGTCGAAAAAAACAGCAATGAGCCACCTGACATGAACGCGCAGATCATCCGGTATGGGAGCACTTTGCAAGACTGGCTGTATGATGAACACCATCTCAGCAGCCTTGGCTGCAGAAACCTGTCCCATTGGCTGAGTGAAACGCTTCTGTCCCAGGATCAGCCAGAATAAACCAGCCAGCCCATACAGAAGAATCCGGCTGGTTTTCATAAGGATTCATGATTCTGTAAGACAAAACGAACTTCCGGTTACTGATTCCTGTCTTCTGAAGAAGAGCTTTTCGCGTCTTCCTTATTGGAAACAGCTTCCTTCCATGCCTTGGCAACATAGATCATGGCAATGATACCGACAAACCAAATTGCGGCTGCCATGAGCAGTTCAAACAGAAACAGCGGCGGATACTTCATAAGAGAATGCCATCCGTCCTCCATGTCCGGTGACAGCTTGCCCAGAAAGTCATACGCATCGATCCAGGCGGAAAATACCGCAAGAACCGTCACCCAGCCGATCCCGGCCTGGATTCTCGCATCCCGCCTCCGGGATGCCTCTTCTTCCTTCTGGCGCGCTTCTTCCTGCTTCTCGCGGGCGGCCTTCATCTCCCGGTCTCTTTCCTGCTCGGCGTTGCTGATGAGAAGCTGAGCGGACTTCAGGACGGATTCCTTCAGGATATCAATTCCCATGGTGTTCCTGATGAAAACATATACCATGCTTTCCAGCGGATCCGCGATCAGACTGTTCTCTTCTATCCGGCTGCTGAGATGAATCAGGCGGGTATTAAACCGGTCTACAGGAATGCTTCACCAACCGCCGCGCAGAGATAGATCGCGGCGGTCTCCGCTCGCAGAATCCTGTTCCCAAGACTTACCGGCGTGAATCCATGTGCTTCTAGATATGAAACTTCTTCTTCACTGAAGCCGCCCTCCGGACCGATCACTCCGCAGACCGGGGCCCGTTTCATGGAGCGGCTAACAGAGGCAGCGCTGAGCCGCACTCCTTCATAAGCCGCAAGGCTGACTTCTTCATGAAAGCCTGCGAGCTCATGGAAAGCTAGAGGATGCAGCACTTCAGGGATGCAGTTTCGCTTGCACTGTTCGCTGGCTTCCGTAACGATCGCATTCCACCGTTCTTTCTGACGGTCTTTTTTCTCATCCTTTGCCTTAACGACACAGCGGCTTGAAACAAACGGTACGATTCTGCTCACTCCAAGCTCTGTCGCTTTCTGCAGCACCAGTTCGAATTTTTCCCGCCGTATGAGCGCCATGCACAGCGTAAACGGTACCGGAAGCTCATTCACCGCGTCATCCACGGAAAGAATTCTGGCAAGCCCTTTTCCCTGTTCCGTATAAACCTCGGCAAAATAGCCGGTATTGTGACTGACCAGACGGACGGTTTCATGATTCAGTTTCAGCACCCGGAAGGCGTGAAACGCCTTTTCCTTCGGAAGCTCAATGATCTGCCCTGGCTCCAGGGGTTCATCCACAAAGTATTCCTGCATGGATTACTCCTTTTCCGCATCCTGTATCTCAACCCTGATCTCATTGACCTTCCGCTGATCGGCTTTGGTGACGGTGACATGAAGATTCTTGTAGTCAAAGGTATCTCCTGCCTGAGGGATGCGGTCCAGCTCATGAATCACCCAGCCGCTGACCGTAATGAAATCGTATTCATCCCCGTCATATTCCACCCCGAAGCGCTCCATCATGTCATCAATGTCCGCGTTGCATTTCACAAGCCATGTATGATCATTGATCCGCTCATAGTATTCCTGAACGGTGTCATGTTCGTCATAGATCTCACCGACCAGTTCCTCAATGATATCCTCAATGGTAATGATGCCGGCAGTGCCGCCGTATTCATCAAGAACCACGGCGAGATGAAGCTTGGCATACTGCAGCTGCTTCAGCAGCGTAAAGATCTTGACGTTCTCATTCGTATAGATGACCGGCTTGATAATCCGACGCAGAGACTGCCTTGGCTCTTTGGTCATCACCAGGTTGTACAGATCCTTCTCATGAATCACGCCGACAATATTATCAATATTTGTTTCATAGACCGGAAGACGCGAATAGGAATTGTTGCGGAAAACCTTCTCTGCCTCCTCCAGGCTGCTGGTGATACTGACCGCAACGACGTTGACGCGAGGAGTCAGAATATCACGGACTTCCAGGTCATTGAACTCAATCGCGGCGGAAATCAGATCCGATTCATGGGCTTTGAGATCGCCTTCCTTCTGCGCTTCATCCACCATTGTGATCAGTTCATCGGAAATATCGCTTTCATCATTGTCCGGTTTGACGAACCGGCTGACAAGCGACTGCCATCCGGAAAAAATCCAGGTCAGAGGAGTCAGAAGAAACTGAAAGAACTGTACAAATCCCAGCGTCTTCATCGCGAAGGATTCCGGCATCTTCTTGGCAATGGTCTTGGGGGCGATTTCGCCGAACATCAGAACCAGAAACGTCATGACAACCGTGGAGATTCCGGCTCCCTGCTCAGAAAACAGCCGGGTGAAATAAACCGTTGCGAGCGTGGCCGCAAGAATATTGACAATATTATTTCCGATCAGAACCGCGGAAATGAAACGGTCGTAATCCTCCAGTATGGACAGCACCCCATCTGCCTTTGCGTCATGGCCCGACATCGCCTTGAGCCTGATTCTGCTGGCGCTGGAATACGCGGTTTCAACAGCAGAAAACAATCCTGAAAAAAGAATCAGCAGGATGAGAATCACAATCAGAGCAGTATTCGAAAGATTCACAGGCCTGCTCCTTTCCATTTTCCTTGCCGCAGCGGTATACTGTCGTCCAAATCCGGTTCCTTCCTTTCCTGATAATATGCTGAATTATAGCATTTCCGGCTTTCCTTCCGCAATGTGTGAGGATATGCTAGGATGCATTCAGGGAGGAACCGGTATGAACAGAAAACTTCTGATCGGGCTGACAGGAAGAGAAACCACGGTCTACGGACAGCCCGCCGTATATGACAATCTGGACTACGTCCGTTATCTTCGGGCAGCGGATCCGGATATTCTCTGCATGATTCTGCCGACACTCAGCGCTTCGGAGGCAGAGTCATACGCTTCCCTTCTGGATGGGCTCTGCATCACCGGCGGTGAGGATCTTTCGCCCTCTCTCTACGATCAGGAAAAGGATCCCTCGACAACGGTCTATGCGGACAGTGCCTTTGATGAATCCGACCTGCTTCTGTTTCATGCCTTTGAAAAAGTAAACAAGCCGATTCTTGGCATCTGCCGGGGAATTCAATTGATCAATGTCGCCTGCGGCGGAGATCTCATACAGGATATTCCTTCCATTCTGAACACCGAACATAATCAACGCAGGTTAAAGCCACAGAAAGGCGACTATGATACTTCTCATTCGGTTCATCTGGTTCAGGGAACCCGGATGTACGGACTCTTCGGCAGTACCTGCACTGTCAACAGCTTTCATCATCAGGCAATTGATACCCCGGCGCCTGGCTTTACGGTATCCGCCTACAGCAGCGACGGTATTATAGAAGGAATTGAAAAAAACCGCATCCTGGCGGTTCAATGGCATCCGGAGCGGCTGCAGAAGGATTCGAAAATGATTGCCCTTGCAAAACTGTTTCTCAATGACTGCCGCTCATTTTAGCAGGCCCTTGAGATTCTCAACAATATAATCCGGCTGGATTTCCAGATCCCGCAGATCCTCTGTCATATTCTGATCACCCACAATAAATACCGTTTTGAATCCTGCCTTTCCCGCCGGCAGGATTTCTTCCTGATAGCGGTCTGAAACAAACAGCACATCTTCCTCTTCACAGCCCATATATCTGGATGCCTTCCTCAGAAGCAGAGGTGCGGGCCAGCCGGCATGCAGGGCGCGCTTGCCGCTTGCAGCCTCGAGCATGGTGACAACAGCGCCAGTGCCGATGCAGGGCTGCCCATTGACTGTTTCCAGCACATCATCATTGACGGAAATCATGGTTGCGCCATTCAGAACAAGAGACAGTCCGTCACAGTAATCCCGGTAAGCCGCGTTCCGGTTACTGCCGATGAACAGCCAGTCGGCCTGTTTCAGATCGATGACAAATCCTCCTTCCCGAAGCGTATTGCCAAGGGCTTCATTGCCGATGTAGCAGGCCCGGGAAAGTTCCGGATAATTGCGGCGCACCGCATCCACAGCCGCCATCGTAGACGTATAGAACATCTCGTCATAAAGCAACGGAAAACCGGCATCATAAAGATACTGGGCCAGCTGCCGGCGGGATCGGTTCGCCTTGTCCGTAATGATCAGAAAACGCTCCTGATGCTGAACCAGGGTGCGGATCATATCCACGGCGCCGAGTACCGGAAGCGTGCTTTCAAAAAGAGAATCCAGTGAGAAAAAGTAAATCATATCCTGTCCTTGAAGAAATTATAACATTGCCTGTATGATTAGAACCAATGGAAGACAAGGTAAAACGGGTGCTGATCCGAATACTTATGATTCTGATCCTGACGGCAGGGATTGCGCTTTCATTGTATTATGACGCCTGGTACGCAGCCCCATCCCGCTATACCATCCGCTATGAAACTCTGAATTCCGTCTTCATTCCGGACCAGATGGACAACATCTCCATCGCCTATTTCAGTGATCTGGATTATCTGCATTTCATGAAACAGGAGCGGCTGAGAAAACTCGTAAATACCATCAATGAACTCAGTGCCGATGTCATTATCTTCGGAGGAGATCTCTATGATCAAAGCCCCGAGCGCATCAGTGAATCCAATACACAGGAACTCATCAGCATCCTGAAGGAACTGAAAGCTCCCCTCGGCAAGTTTGCGGTGCTCGGTGACTTTGACTATCAGTCAGCGGATATGCCGGATTATGTCCGCTACATTCTTTATGAAAGTGATTTTGAAGTACTGACCAATCAAAGCGTTCTGCTGAGAAACTGCGGAAGCGGATCCGTCACGCTGACCGGTCTGGACAGCGGGCTGGGCGGACACGTGGATATGGACACCGCGTTCGCCAATGTCAGCCGTGCCACTTACAACATCGTCATCAGTCATACCCCGGATCTTGCGGACGATGTTCCGGTGGATCTCACGGACTATATGATCAGCGGCCACAGTCATGGCGGTCAGGCATACTGGCTGTTCGGTGCACTCTACACACCGCCGATGGCGGAAGGGTACTTCCGCGGCAAGCACAGCATACGGGATCTTTTCACGCTTGATATCTCCAACGGAGTCGGAACAACGGAAGAAGATGTCCGGTTTCTTGCCGGTGCCGAAGTAGTTCTCTACCGGCTCCGTCATAAAGCGATGAGCGAAGAATAAAACAGGTGGATCAGGGATGGGACTGATAGAAAAAAAGAAGAATGAAAAACGTCAGAAGCTGCTGAATTCCGCATATGCCTGTTTCACAAAACAGGGCATTTCCAATACCAGCATCGCGGAAATCTGCAGAATGGCCTCCGTTGCCAAAGGAACCTTCTATCTCTACTTCCGTGACAAGGAAGACATCGCGAGGGCTCTGAATCAGAAACTGACCTTTCAATTGCTGAATGATTCCTTCGCCCATATGAATCAGGTGCGGAGTCCGCACTTCTGTGAAAACCTGATCCGGATGGCGGATTTTGTCATCCTTCGGTTTGAGGAAGACATAGACCTGATCCGCTTCATACACCGGGATTTTGTCTGGCCGATCCGTGCCGATCAGTTTTCATTCGCACAGGAAAAGGACCGGATTCCCGGTCTTGAAACCGTACAGAACTATGCCCTGTCTGCCGGTCTTACAACAGAAACCGTACTTCTCAGAATCTACTGCATGATCGCGATGATCATTTCTGTTTCCTACGACGCAATTGTGGAGCACGACCCTTCTTCCATTCAGGAAATGCGGCCGGTTCTCTATTCCATCATTCAGTCATCCTTTCCTGACGCATGAATCAGGAATATATGGTTCATCGGGATTTGTCAGCCTCTTTTTTTCTGCACTTCATATTCTTTGAGTGAGGCGAGCACTTCCTCAATCTCATTTCTTTCTGCAAGCCCGGTATGAAACGCGGTGGCCCCGCCGCAGGCAGTACCAAGCTTCAGGGCATACGCGCTGTCCCCTGTCTGTATCCAGCCGGCAAGAAACCCTGCCACCATGGAATCCCCGGCACCGACGGAATTGACAACGGTGCCATGGGCCGCATCCTGAAAGATCACTCTTCCGGATTCCTCAATCAGCACAGCCCCTTCCTTCGCCCGGGAAACCAGTACATTCCTTGCGCCCATTGCCTGAAGCCTGCGGGCCTGCAGAACAATTTCCTCAGTTGTATTCAGTTTCTTTCCGGAGATCTCTTCCAACTCGATCGTATTCGGCTTGATCAGAAACGGACGGTATTTCAGAATGGGCAGAAGCAGATTCTTTTCCGCGTCCACGATCAGACAGGCTGGCTCCTGCAGACATTCAATGATCCTTTCATAGGCATCACTGTCCATGCAGGAAGGAATACTGCCGGACAGGATCAGAATATCCTGCTTCCGAAGGGTTCTGATTTTCTCCTTCATCTGCACAAAATCCGATTCCGTAATCAGCGGGCCCATGCCGTTGATTTCTGTTTCCTCATCGGATTTCATCTTCACGTTGATTCTTGTCATGCCTTCCCTTACTTCCGTAAAGTCAGCAGTAATCCCCATGTTCTTCAGGCCGTCGCGAAGACTTCTTCCGGTAAAGCCGGCAATAAACCCAAGGGCAGTGCTTTTCACCCCCAGTTCATTGAGAATACAGGAAACATTGATTCCCTTGCCTCCGAAGAAAATGTTTTCCTTCCGGTTCCGGTTGATCCTGCCGGGCTGGAAGTGATCAACCTGGATGACATAATCCAGTGCGGGATTCAGTGTCACAGTATAAATCATGCCTGTCTCCTTCCTTTCCATCCATGCTTTCTGAAAGCTGAATGAAACTGACTGTTTTCAGTATATATCGAATCTAGATACTCTTTGACTCAGCAATTTCCTGTCATTAAGGTTTTCCTGTATATCGATTCTCAACAGCCCATGTAAAAACACCTGGATTTCTCCAGGTGCGTGAAACAATAATCAAAAAACCGCTCTCAACCAGCCGGGACGCCTAACGCAGAACCCGGATCAGTTTTTTGGCATAACGGGTGCGGTCCCTTGCGGAACAGTTGGCAATAATTGTCAGAAGTTCATAGATTTTCAGTTTTTCATTTGTAGAATAATCATCGCTTTTGGCAACTTCATTGGTAATCAGATTCAGACTGTCGACAAACTCCTTTTCTGTTTCTGTCTTGCCATATTCCATGACCCGTTCAAATGCGAGCGCGATATTGTTATCATGCCGGCGTAAAAGACCCATATTTCCACCACCTCTTTTTCTTCAGAGAAACGACTCTTTTACCGGCGGATGTACCGTAATGGTTTCAGCCTCCGCCAGTGCTTTTCCTATCATATCATCATATGCGAACCGTGATTCGTACTGTTCCGCTTTTTTTATGACCGGTTTTGTGACAGGATTCTTCGGATCAAATATCGTACAGCAGTCTTCATACGGAAGAATGGATGTCTCATAGGTTCCAATGCGGCGGGCCCTGTCGATGATCTCCACCTTATCCATGCAGATGAGCGGCCGAAGCACCGGAATGGAAATGACCGAATTGATGCAGGCAATGCTTTCGAGTGTCTGTGAAGCCACCTGACCAAGGCTTTCCCCGGTCCCGATCGCAAGACACTTGTTCGTTTCCGCGATCCGCTGGGCAAGCCGCACCATCATCCGGCGCATCAGGGTGATCGCATAGGGATCCCCGGCTGCCTTATAGATCGCAAGCTGCAGTTCGGTAAAATTCACCATATGGACCCGCATCCTGCCCTGGTTGTATTCACTCATCATGGCCGCAAGATCCAGCACCTTCTGCTTTGCGTTGTCACTGGTATACGGAGGACTCGCGAAGTGAACCGCTTCCACATCAAGACCGCGTTTCATTAATTCATATGCCGCAACCGGAGAATCAATTCCGCCAGAGAGCATCAGCAGCACCTTTCCGTTGATTCCGGAAGGATAGCCGCCGGCGCCGGGTATCTTTTCACTCATCAGATAGGTATCGTATTCATGTACCTCAACCCTGATCTCCAGTCCGGGATGATGTACATCCACCTTCAGATCCGTATTCTCAAGAATCACTCCGGCCACATGCCGGTTGATTCCGTCGGATTTCATCGGAAAGGATTTGTCATGACGGCGCGAAATCATCTTAAACGTGGAAGCGCTGGATGCTTTCGCTATTTCCAGACACCGGGCGGTAATGACATCGAGGTCCGAGTCCACCCGCTCACTCAGCGAAAACGAAGAAATACCGAATACTTTCTTCAGTTTCTCGCACACCGGCGATGGATCCTGGCCATTGAGAACAATGTAATACCGGTCATAGCCTCTCTGAAACTGCAGTTGTGCATATTCCTTCAGCATGTATCGAATGTTCTGATCCAGCTTGCGGATAAAATCCTTCCGGTTTTTTCCTTTGGTTGTCAGCTCTCCGTAACGGATGAGAATTGTGTTGTATTCAGCCATACTGTCTGATAATCTCCTTCAGTACTTCCAGGAACCGGTCAATATCCGATTCCGTATTTTCCATTCCCAGCGAAATCCGAATGCATGTGCTGGCCCGGCGGTCAGAGAACCCCATGGCAGACAGAACATGGCTTGGATTGCTTGAATTGCTTTCGCAGGTGGAACGGGCGCTTACCATGAACCCCTGAGCGTTCAGTGCATTCTGCATGACTTCGCTTGGAATTGCCTCACAGGAAAAATTCACTATACAGGGCAATGCGTCCTCAGGACTGTTGAACTCGATCCCTTCCATGGCGCGTAATCCGCTTCTCAGCCTCTGGTTCAGTCTGCCTGTATGAGTCGCAAAAGCAGGCTGCTGTTCCATCGCAAGACGCAGTGTTTTGGCAAACACCATATCCGCACAGGCATTGGCCGTGCCGCCTCGAAGACCGAATTCCTGTTCGCCTCCGGAAATCAGAGGTTCCATCGGGACATATCCCTTCTTCATGAGAATCCCGCTGCCCTTGAGTCCATGCAGCTTATGCGCGGATACCGACGCAAGATCGATATTTCTCAGATCAAACGGAATCTTCCCTGCCGACTGTGTGAGATCCGTATGGAACAGCGCGTCACTCTCCGTTTTGACAATACGGGCAATTTCCTCTATCGGCTGGATGGATCCGACTTCATTATTGACATGCATGATCGAAACCAGAACCGTATCCTTACGGATCGCATTCCGCAGATCAGAAATCCTCACCCGCCCGTTTTGATCCACCGGCAGATAGGTCACATCATAACCGAATACCCGTTCCATCTGCCGGCAGGCATTCAGAACACTGCTGTGTTCAATGCATGAGGTGATCAGATGCTTTCTGCTCATATCCGCAAAACATACACCCTTGATGGCCATGGAGTTGCTTTCGCTGCTTCCGGAGGTGAATAAAATCTCATGCGGTGAAACACCTAAAAGCCCGGCTGTCGCGGCGCGGGCTTTTTCCATCATACGATGCACTTCACTGCCTTCCTCATACAGGGATTCGCTGTTGGCGAAATATGTTTCCAGCAGGGATTCATAGGTTTTCAGGACATCCGGCGAAACATCGGTTGTGCCGGCAGAGTCAAAATAAACCCTACGCTTCACTTGAATTCTCCCGGATCATGTTTTCATAGTTGCCCGGATGGATCTTTTCAATCGTCGCGATTGCGATCGTCAGCGCCTGCGTATAATCTCCGTTGCGGAAACACAGCTCGCTTCTTGTCAGTTCACTGTCAATATCCGCATAGGTGCTGCGGTACCGGTTTCCAAAGACAATGGTATTCTCCACCATCATGACGGTCGCGACAACATTGTTCACGTTGTTGTACAGCCGGTAGATGAAGTCGATCGCTTCCTTCAGGGTGCTGTTGAGCTTCTGCACATTCAGAGGGGTCGCGTTGATCAGATTGTTGAGGCTGGAAATATACTCATCCGCCCGCTTCATATCCGCCTCATACTGAGACGAGATGGAAGGAAGCTTGAATTTGGCAATCTTGACCTGCATCTGATTCATGATCACCTGCAGCTTGACAAGCTGCTTGCGGGCACGGTCCTCTCCGCCGGCGGCACTGTCGATCTCCGCCCGGATATCCTTGAGACTGCGGCTTACTTCCGTAAGATCCTGATTCAGCTCCTTCATGGAGGCCATCAGTCCGGAGGCAGGAGTCTGATTCTCCTGATACAGATTGAACAGCTTCGGCATCCGCGCGGAAATGTCGCGGAGTCTGTCATTTGCCTCGGTAATGCGCTCCTCCACACCATTGAGGCCGAAACGGCTGGACAGATGCGCGAACTGATCCTGGACATATTTCATATCCTGTTCCGTTTCGTTGTAAAGACGGGTGGTCTCATTGGCAAGATCATTCAGCTGATCATATGCCTTGCTTTCTCTTTCAACCTGCTGGCTGATCTGGGTAAGACGCTTCTTGTAGTCATCGAGATGTTCTCTGACCCCTTCCGCGTCTCCGGTCTTCAGCTGCTCGAGATCATCCTTGAGACCGCCGTTAATCAGCTGAAGATTCGATTCCACCTGCAGGTGCTTGAGATAGACACCGCGCTCCTTGGCTTCCGTGTAATCGTGATGAACCACTTCCGCCATCTTCGGAACCACGCCTCTTGCGTCATCGAGAAGCGACGGCATCATGTTCACATTGTGTTCAAGTGTCTCAATGGAAGCCTTGATGTTTTCCAGCTCGGCGTTTGCCTTTTCAAAATCGCTGGCATACATCCATTCCTCAAAGTTGGAGAACATCCGCTCTGTTTCAGAAATGTTGCGTTCGATAATATCCCAGGAGTAGCTGAGCTGATCCTGATTCCGGGTGGCCTGATCCTTGATCTCACGGAAATGATTCTTGAGCTCCGTGACCTCCTGGCGCTGGAACGTTTCCTTCTCAAGAATGGAATCCAGGAAATCATTCAGACTCTTGACCTGTGTCTCGCCAAGCGAAATACTCGCCTCCAGATCACGCAGTCCGGCTTTTGCGGCCTTGAGCTTGCCGGCAAGAATCTGATCTTCCGTATCTGCAAGTTCATTGCTGATCTGCTTGAGGTTGGCTTCGGCTTTATCGAAGTCATCCTTCATGTTGGCTACTTTCTGCATGGCCTCCGGTTCCACCCGGCTGATCGCAACCGCCTTGTTCAGCTTGAAGGATAGCGGCACGCTCTTGATGGCGTTATAGCGGACCTCGAGATCCTCCAGCTGTTTCCGGCAGTTGCCGGTCTGAATCTTGTTTACGATAAACCAGACGATGATCAGAATAACCAATATCGCGATTACGATCACAATTCTTATATCAGAGAGATATTTAATTACTGTCTCCATGCTGTCCCACCTTTATATATAAAAAACGTACGGGTTTATTCTATCACAGAATCCGTGTCCTGCAGAAATGTTTGACAGGATTTCTCCGGTTCAATATAATAGTCGTTGCGTCAAATGATAGCAGCATGCAGAGTCCTGCACCATGCGTTGCTAACAGGAAACTGTCGCCGGAGTACCTTAGCTGCAATAAGTGAAACGGACTAATAGCAACACAACGCACAGATGATCTGCACCTGTTGTTGTTTCGCCACATGTAACAAACAGGAGGAACAATTTAACATGGCACGTTACACAGGTCCGGTATGGAAGAAGTCCAGACGTCTCAGCTTCTCCGTTCTTGAAACCGGCGAGGAACTCAAAAAGAGACCGTATGCACCTGGTCAGCACGGCAAGACCAAGCGCATCAAGCTCAGCGGCTACGGCACACAGCTGAGAGAAAAGCAGCGCGTACGCAACATGTACGGTGTCAATGAACGTCAGTTCTACAACACATTCGCGAAGGCACAGAAGATGGAAGGCATGGCCGGTTACAACTTCCTGGTTCTTCTCGAAAGCAGACTGGACAACCTGGTTTACCGGATGGGATTCGCTTCCACCCGCAAGGCTGCCCGTCAGCTCGTCAACCACGGTCATATTGAAGTAAACGGCAGGAAATGCGACATCCCTTCCGCACAGATCACTCCGGGTTCTGTCATTGCGATCCGCGAGAATGCCCGCAACATGAAGGTGATCAACGAAGTCCTCGACAGCACCTATGCCGCACCGGCTTTCGTCAGTGTTGACAAGGAAAACAAGAAAGGCACCTATGTCCGGATTCCGGAACGTCCTGAACTGAATCAGGAAATCAACGAGGCGCTGATCGTCGAATACTACAACCGTTAATTCGATGCACCTGAAAACATCCATATTGCAGAATGGATGTTTTTTTTCATCTGTTCAGGATTCAGGGAATCGCACCTGTCTGCCTTCCCCGTTTCCGCATGCGGCGGAAGCCTTCAAACGGACAGAGATATGAAAAAACTGCCGGAGTTCCGACAGTTCAGAATTGTCTTTCCATGTGATGGCGGATAATGACACGGATAATATCCGCTGCGAGTTTTACATCATCATTGCATACGATGTAGCGATACTGACCGGAGAGCTCCAGTTCCTTCTGGGCTTTGGCAAGCCGCTGCTGCACGATTTCCTCCGGCTCGCTCTTCCTTCCCCGGATCCGGTTTTCCAGTTCCTTCATGCTGGGGGGAACAATAAAAATCGTAAGTGCTTCGGGAATCTTCTTTACGACCTGCTGGCATCCATCCACTTCTATCTCAAGCAGGACATTGACCCCCTCTTCCCGCAGCCGTTCCACTTCCTTCAGCGGGGTTCCGTAATAATTGCCTACAAACTCCGTCCATTCCAGAAGGCCGCCTTCGGCAATGGTTTTTTCAAACTCTTCCCGGCTGACATAATAGTAATTGACGCCTTCCTGTTCTCCCGGACGCATGCCCCGGGTTGTCATGGAAACGGAATAGGACAGATTCAGTTCCGGATCATTCATGAATTCCTTCAGAACCGTCCCCTTGCCTACGCCGGACGGTCCGCTTACGACAATCAGCAGTCCCTTTTTTGTCATGATCATCCCTCCATCCATAAGGTACCTCAAACCGTTTCGAACGTCAACGAAGCAAAAGCCGGATCATGGAATCCACCTCATTGAAGGTCAGCTAATAACGGACCCTTGTCCGGTACCGTTTTGAAACCATACGGACAAACCTCTCAAAGAATCCGATGGTCTTCCGGTCATACCAGCAGTTGTATTTCAGTACAAGGTGCAGGGGCGGCTCATAATGTGAAAGCGTCACCAGAGGCTCAATCCCGTACCGATGACACTCGTCAAATACCTGATCATAGAACCTCAGTCCTTCTTCATTCATGCTTCATCATCCCCGTTTGGGAAAATACGGCTCCAGGCAATGGAAAGCCGGAAGACCCGGAATCCCATTTCCGCAAGCAGAGCGATATCCTCCTTCCAGTGATGATAGAAATCCGAGCCGTGACGCTTGGGATAATGGACAAGATCCTGAGGGCTGGCAAGCGCTTCTTCGATATCGCCGGAAGTCACTTCATTATGCGCCGGTAGTCTCTTACATCCGTGTCAGGATGGGCCCTTGCGCAATCAGAAACAGACCAGCCTTTTCCTCCTTCAAGAAAGCCGCCTTCAAACTGATTCGCGGCAGTTGCCCCGCCCCACAGAACCCCTCAGGGAACCGATATGTTTTCATGATTCACCTCTTTTTTTATACAGAGTCATTCTCCGTTTTTGAGATTTTCCGGGAATGGCTTTTGTCAGATTCTGTTATAATGCCGATATGGCACTTGACGGAATCCTTCTTCATAAACTGCTGCCGGGAATTGCGGAACGCTTTCCGGCCCGCATTCAGAAAATCTATCAGATCTCCACAACTGAGATTCTGTTTCAGATTCACGGAACGCATGGAAAGGAACAGCTGCTGATTTCCTGTCACAGCCGATACAACCGGATTCTGATTTCCAGACGAAGCTACCCGACCCCGGATGAGCCGGGAAATTTTGTCATGATCCTGAGAAAGTATCTGGAAGGCGCAACCATGCATGCAGTTCATCAGGCGGAACTGGACCGGTGGTGTACGATCTCCATACGGCGCCGGAATGAACTCGGAGATCCGGAAGAAGTGGAGCTTGTCGCTGAGCTGCTGGGCAATTACGCCAATCTGCTTCTGGTCCGCAGCGGCATCATCGTAGATGCTCTGAAACGGATCCCTCCGTTTGAAAACAACCGGCGGATGATTCTTCCGAATGCGCAGTTTGTACCGATTGAATCCCAGAAGAAACGGAATCCGTTTACGGACCCTCAGGTAGACCGCAGTCTAACTCTCACCAGGCAGTTCGGCGGTTTCTCTCCCTTTCTTTCAAAGGAAGCGGAATACCGCATGGCTCTGGGTCAGTCTTTTTCTTCGATCATGAGCGAAATAGAAAGCAGCGACAGACTTTATATCGCAAACAGCGGCGATGAAGCCGTCTTTCACTGCATCGAACTGAAATCGATCGGGCGGTGCGTCAGTTATCCCCTGTTTGAAGGATTCGATATCCTTTACTATCACCGTGAGGAAAAGGAGCGGATCAAGGAAATCAGCGGAGATGTGTTTCATACCGTCCGCCGTCAGCTCAGACATCAGCGTCAGAAACTCCCGCGTCTTCTGCGGGAATATGACGATGCCCTTGGCTGTGATCTCTGGAAAAAATACGGAGATATTCTCTACGTCGTACAGCCAGGTGATACCCGCGGCATGAGTGAGCTTGTAACAGAGGATTATGAAACGGGAGAAACGATTACCATTCCCCTTGATCCCCGCCTTGACGGCAGCCGCAACGCTCAGAAATGCTACGCGAAATATCGAAAATACCGGACAGGACAGGTCTATCTGCGGGAACAGATCGATCTCTGTGAAAAGGAAATCGCCTACTTTGAAGGCCTTCTGGAACAGTTGGAACAGGCGGATTTCAACACGGCCTCAGAAATCCGGGATGAGCTTGTCAAAGGCGGATATATGAAGGAAAAAACAAAAAAGCGGCGTCGGAAAAAGGAAGAGCCGCTGCACATCTCTTCCTTTACCTTCCATGATGTGGAAATATCCTATGGCCGCAACAACCTTCAGAATGAATCTCTGACCTTTCACCACAGCCGCCGCAGCGATCTGTGGTTTCATGCCAAGGATTATCACGGAGCCCATGTCGTTGTGCATGCCCCGCATCCGGATGAGGATACCATGCGGCTGGCGGCCGGTCTTGCGGCATATTATTCCAAAGGAAGAGATTCCTCCTCCGTTCCGGTCAACTACTGTCCGATATCCGCTCTCAAGAAAATACCCGGCGCAAAACCGGGTATGGTACAGCTTGGAAACTATAAGACCATCTATATTGATCCGGATCCCGATCAGCTTCGCAAAGCCGGGGCGGATATCTCCTAGTGATGGTTCTTCGCGCCCCAGAAGGGATTTCCCGCCCGGGTATGATCCTGATGAATGGCAGCCGGTATCCGCTCGATGCCGGCTTTTTTTCCGACCAGCCTTCTCGCCGCGGTCAGACGTTTCCTGCCGTCAATGCAGTGATAGCGGCCATTGACCCGGACCACGGCAACAGGAATTGCGATTCCTCTTGCCGCGATGGAATCCAGAAGAGCGCCAGGCTCCTCTTCTTCAAAATCAATCTCACTCAGAAGAATCGTGTCGTTCGTCATTCTTTTTCCTCTCTTCTTCCGCTTTCCTGATTTCCTCAAGCCGGATCATTTCCGTATTCAGAATTTCAATGGCCTGAGTCACCTCAAGATCTTCCTTGTTTTCCTCCCTGACCTTGCGTTCCTGCTGAACGGTTTCAATCACCTTTTTCTTGCGGCGTTTACGCAGAAAGTGCACCGCGAGAAAGACAATCAGCACAAGCAGAATCACGGCACCGGTAATTTTGGCGATGATCATCCGGATATCGGTACTGCTGGTATCTACCGTCACCGCTTCCACCGGATCCTCACCGACATACTGATTGCTGGTATTGCGGGTCAGTATCATGTACTCCCCATCCCCTTCACCGACAAAGGAGATCGTATTGGTGGTCTGACGGGTGTAGCACTTGACGACATCCCCATCCTCTGTATAGCTGAGAACAGTATACACATCTCCGCCGACGGAATCCGCAGGCCGGTTTACGGTAAACAGCAGCGGAACGTCTGTCGCATACGGATCCAGGTTTTTTCTGATACGGATGGTATAGGAACCAAGTACCGTTTCCCGCAGATAATCCGCCATGGCTTTCATGGCTTCCTCCGCTTCCGGCCGGATGGATTCTTCAATCTTCACCTCAAAGGCATCCTGACTGGACTTTCTTTTTTCCAGCTGTCCCTCTTCCAGAGGAATGGAAACGGAAAGTCCGGAAACCCCGAAGCCAAGAGTATTCTCATCCACGATATAACTGATCCGGTCATTGTAGGCGATCCGCAGAATGCGGTCAAAACTTCTCAGTTCCTGCTGGGTGAGGTATGGCTGCACACTGCTGTCCATGTCCTTCTTCAGCGTAATGATTTTTTCCACATCCTCTTCGCTCAGGGAGCTTCGATTGCCATAGGCGGAAATAATACTGAGAATCCGGTCCTTGATCGCGGCCCTCTGACTGTCCTTTTCCTGACTGACCGTGATCGGATAAGACGTCTCACAGCCCGCAAGACGCACCATGACCTTCTGCTCGGAATCCTTTGACATGTCAAAGCCCGAAACCATGCTGGAGGTAAGATGTTCCTGTGTATCCGTACCGCTTTTCTGATGGACGGTCAGAATCCCGTTTTTGAGATCGATCCGGTCATTGATTTCATAATCGCTCTTTGGAAAGGACACAAACTGCAGGCCGTCCACTTCCGCGTAATCGGCGGTAAAAACCATATCCGCGTCCACATGCCGGGTTTCGAGATCCCATCCGGAGAATACATGATGATCCATGGAGGGTGCCGATACCACCGCGTCCATTCCGACGGGAATCTCATAGCTGACGGTTTCTTCGTTTCCGATAAACGTGCCGCCCCCGCCTTCAAATGTCACGGTCGCAAATTCCCGGTTCGGTGTTTCATTCCCGATCAGAAGCTGCACACTGTCGGCTTTGATATAGGCAGTATCCTCCGCCCAGCGGTAATGATAGGAAAGATCCACGGCCCGCTCTTCATCCAGTGTCGCGTCACTTTGAATCCGATACCATCTGCCGGCTTCATTTTCAATTTCCTCAAGAATCACAAAGGCCATGTCCGGCATCGAACCGGTTGCGTAAAGAGGATATCTTCCATCGGGTTCCTGATAGACAATCGTTTCATCCTCCACCGTCCGGATTCCGATTTTTACGCTTTCGCTGTCCTTCGTACCAAGCTGTTCATCCAGTTCCCGGTAAGCGGCAGCCGCTTTCTCTCCCCAGTAGGGATCCGAACTGTAGAGCACATTCATGCCCGCGGATTTATTACCGAAAAACCCGCCGTGATACTGTTCCTTCATGGGGCTCAGATAGCTTCCGGAAAGATAGTATTTCGCATGTGAATAGACAGAAGTGCGGATATCCGCGTACCGCCCTTCCGCCGCTTCCGCTTCGCTGTCGTAGGCCGCGTGGCCATACAGATTGTTTCTGGTAAAGGAAAGGGAACTGCGGCCGCTGCTGGATTCATTCATCGAGATCGCAAGCATCATCAGAACATTTGTACCGAATTCATACTGGCTCTGAAAGAAGGTATCCGTCAGCCCGAACAGCTGCGATTGCGTCAGTACATCATCGACTCCGTCCTTGTCATTATCCAGGAAGGAAACAATCGGACTGCGCACGCCCATGGTTTTCTGAATATAGCTGTCCACCTGTTCTTCTGTCGCATTGCTCAGTGTCCGATGGGATACAAACTGATACCAGTCATACCAGGGATCCGAGGGATTGACGCTGTTCTCTCTGATCCCGTTGCGGTAATCATCGAGCATCAGATACAGCTGGTCATCGCCATAGAAATAATGCCCGTCATAGCTGTAATAGGCATGATCCTCCTGCAGGTAAGACGGAGCTGTTCCATGATCAATGATGTAGGCGTAATAGTCATCCTCCATCTCCGCCTTGATCATATGGAACAGTCTTCCATTCTGCACCGTGAACATTGTCATCCGCATGTAAACGTTCTGCAGCGGCATCACGGTCACATCCTCAAGACTTGCCTTGCCGGTCACGCCGCTCAGGGAAAAGGTCACATTCTCTCCTTCGTCATCCGTATAGAGATAAGCGGCGTCCACGCCATAGCATCCGTTCACGGTACCGTTGGTTCCATCGCTTGTGTTGGCATAGCTCACTTCAAAATCACAGGCGTTGTTCACCTTGAAAATTGCCAGCGCGTATTCCGCCTCATAGGTTACTCCATCCTTTACGATGGCGAGGTTGACATAACCGTCCTTGACATCGTTGTAGACTGTCTTTGCCTCCCGGAAGGTTTCATAACTCTCACCGCTGACCGTTCCTGTTTCAAAATCAACGAGATGAAAACGCCCGTCCTTCTGAATATCGGTCGGGTCGATGGCCTGAACGTTCAGTGTATTCATCACAAGACAGCCTGCGCAAACAGCTGCCAGTTTCTTTATCCAGTTTCGCATATACCGACTATTTTACATGAAACAGGCAAATTAACAAACTGCCGCAAGCATGACTTTCCAGCCTTTGCCATGTACTTCAAAAAAGGAATCCACAGTCTGAACATAGCCGCTTTTCCCATAAATCACATTGAAGAAATAACAGCTTCCGTCACTTCTGACCCGGTAGGCGGTATAATGACTGCCCTTGCCATGAGAATACAGAAGGATTCCGTTTCTGCTTTTTTTCATGAGCGCCCGCGCCGCGGTTTTGCCGAAGGCTGTTTTTGTTCTGAGTCCCTTTCGGAACAGATAGAATACCAGCAGAAAAAAGTTTTCTCCGAAATACTCACCGGCCAGTCCCCATCTGCCAAGCCCCTCCGCGGTTTCCTGCATGGTCTGTTCCTTTCCGTTGAGCTTGAGCAGATTATATGCGGCAATCCATCCGCAGCCCTTCTCCCGGGTAGAAAACCATCCGAAAGGAAGGGAACGCATCCGCCCCTGATCAATGAGATACCCCTCCTGATCAAAGCACGTATCGGGAATCCGGTACCGCCACTCCTCCACTGTCCGCTGATAGATGCGGCCCTTGGGATAGAAAAGGTTTTTCGCCGCGATTCTTTTCATCCGCGGATCTTCACTGAAGGAAAGAATACGGTCCGGATGATATGCCGAAATCACGTGGTTTGCGGCAATGGAAAACGCGTGCCAGAGAAGCAGAGGTGTCTCATCGAGTTCCATCCGCATCTGCAGCACAAAGTCATTGTTCCGGGAACGGTATACGGCTGCGTAGCCGATGATTCGGTTATCCTCGCGCACCGTCAGTTTTTCCAGTTCACTGCCAGCGATAAAAAGTTCCGGCACGAGTTCCTCCTGCCGGACCTGCCATGGTGACAAGGAAGGCTGAACGTGAATCATCAGAGTTCTCCGTCGGCGTTTTCCTTAATGAACCGGACTGCCTTGCGGAACAGCTGCTTGTCATTTTCATAGGTCAGAAGCGCGGACGCTTCGGGAATGGTGACCCACTGAATTTCCATGACCTCGGAATCCTGTTTCTTCAGACGGCCGCCGTTTTCGGTTGCTATAAAATAGACGACATCCTTGTCAACCCCTTCTTTCGGGCTGTAGTGTGTCTCCTCCCGAAAGCCGAACAGAAAGCGGATATTCAGACCGGTCTCTTCCCTGACCTCACGGACAGCGGTCTCCCGCTCCGTTTCATCATTCTCCACATGACCTTTCGGAAAGCACCAGTGGCCCTGATTCTGACGGATCACAAGCACCTCAAGTTCCTTTTTTCTGCGGAAGATTACAGCTCCGCAGGACTTTTCCTTTTTCATCATCCTTTTCTCCTGTTCCTTATATACTGCTCAGCGTTTCTGCCCCTGCGCATCCTTCATGAACAGATTCATGTAGAATGGCTCAAAGAAATAAGAAAGCACAAAACCCGCGATCATCGCAATTCCGAATGATTTCAGAAACATCGCTCCAAACGGAATCTGTGCCCCCTGGGCGGTCGCGCTGCGCCAGGCGAGAAACACCATCACCAGGGTCATGATCGGCGTGTAGATACAGTCTGAAATCAATGCGGAAAGAAGATGACCGGCTGTTGAATTCCGTTCCAGACCCGCGCTTTTCAAAACTGCGCCGGTGATTTTTCCAATCGGCAGAAACAGACCGATCACAACAGCAAGGGCGGAACTGACCAGAAAACTGATCAGAAATCCCGGAACCGTAAACTTTCCGGCGCTGGTGATTCCAATCAGAGAGAGAAAGAAGCTCATGGTAATCCCCATGGCAATCCCCATCTTCCGTCCCACTGTCTTCATTTTTTCATCCATACTGATTTCCCTCTTTTCCCGTAAACTCCCGTAATCAGTATACCTTCTTACTGCCCCTTCAGTCACAATAAAAAAGGCAGCGCGAAGGATTCCGCACTGCCTGTTCTGATATCGGTGAAGTTATCTGGCGGGAATGACGGAACCGTCAGCCCAGTTGGTTTCGATAAAGGAACGGATCTCATCGGATTTCAGCACTTCAATCAGTGCCTTGATCTTCCGGTCATCCTCATGTCCCTGCTGTACGGCGACAATATTGACATATGGATTGGAGAAGTCCGCCTGCTCAAGAAGAAGAGCGTCACTGCTCGGGCTGAGGCCGGCGCCGATGGCGTAGTTTCCGTTGATTGCCACAAGATCTGCCTGCGGATCCTCAAGGGCGTTGGTCAGCTGTTCCGGATTGACTTCAATGGAGAAATCAAACTTATGCGGATTGTCAATGATATCTTCCTTGGTCGCGGTAAGAGAATCCACGCCATCCCGCAGTTTGATGAGATCTGCCTTGGCAAGAATCTCCAGCACCCGGCCATGATCCGCGACGGAATTGGAGGTGATGATATGAGCGCCTTCCGGCAGTTCTTCCAGGCTCCTGTATTTTCTGGAATAGAATCCAAACGGTTCGATATGGATGCCGGCGACATTGGAAATCTTATAGCCGTTGGAGGCCTTCTCATTATCAAAGAACGGTACATGCTGGAAGTAGTTGGCATCCGCGTCTCCGTCGGATACCGCCCGGTTGGGAGTGTAGTAATCCTCGGTCTCGATGATCATCAGATCAATATTGTACTTTTCCTTGAGAATCGGTTTTGCCTGCTGGAGGATGATTTCATGCGGGTTGGCTGTCGCGATTACGCTCAGCTTTTCCGCCTCCTTCGATGCGGAGCTGTTTGATCCGCAGGCAATCAGAGTGAGTGAAGCAAGTGAGGCACATACGCCTCTGAGAAGTGTTTTTTTATTCATGTCTTTTCCCCTTTTCCTTGAAATTAACGTTTATCGATTTTCTTTACAATCGCATCTCCGATCCACTGGATCGCAAATACGATCAGTACAATGATCACGGTGCTGGTATACAGAACCGCGTCATTTCTGCGTGCAAAGCCATACATATAGGCAAGATTGCCCAGTCCTCCGGCTCCGATCGCTCCTGCCATGGCGGTATATCCGACCAGAGAAATCCCGGTGACAGCGATTCCGGACACAATTGCCGGCATCGCTTCCGGAAGCAGAACCTTCCAGATGATCTGGCCATTGGAAGCACCCATGGATTTTGAAGCCTCTATGGTTCCCTTATCGACTTCCTGAAAAGCAATGACGCACATTCTCGCAAAAAACGGAGTGCTCGCCGCAATCAGGGGCGGAAGCGCTGCCTGTGCTCCAAGCATCGTTCCGACAATAGCCCTCGTAAGAGGAATCAGAAGAATCAGAAGAATCAGAAACGGGATCGCCCGCAGCACATTGACAACCATATCCGCGATCCGGTTGAAGAGCCGGTTCGGAAACAGTCCCCCGCTTTGTGTACAGTACAGCAGGATGCCGATCAGCAGCCCGAATACCGACGCAAAGGCAAGCGATACAAATGTCATCATGACCGTTTCATAGACCGCCGTCAGAAGCTGTCCGAGATTCAGTGATGAGTCCAGCATTACAGCACCTCCACTTTCACTGAGGAATTCACAAGTGTTTCAACAAACAGATTGTATTCCGGGTCTGTGCCCTGATACAGATGCAGATAGGTTACGCCATAGGGCCCGGAGACGGAATCCGTAATCGAGGAGGCAACAATACTGACAGGAAAGCGGACTTTACGGATCGCCTCAGCGATGACCGCGTCATCCGTATTGTTTCTGGTGAAGGTTGCCCTCAGCAGTACTCCGTCCGGATATTTCAGTTTCAGCCGCTCCGCGAGTTCCTCAATATCCTTTCCATCATCAAGGTTCTGTACAAAGCGTTTGGTGATCTCATGACGGGGATGCTCGAAGAGCTCCTGTACCGTTCCTTCTTCCACCACTCTTCCTTCACTCATGACTGCCATCCTGGAACAGATATGCTGCACAACCTCCATCTGATGCGTAATCATGACAATCGTGATGCCAAGCGTTTCATTGATATGCTTGAGAAGATCCAGAATCTGTACGGTCGTATCGGGATCCAGCGCTGAGGTAGCCTCATCACTGAGCAGAATACGAGGATTGTTGGCAAGGGCTCTGGCTATGCCGACGCGCTGTTTCTGTCCGCCGGACAGTTCGCTTGGATAGGAATTCTCCCTTCCGTCAAGACCCACCATATGGATCAGTTCCGCAGCCCGGGCAGCCCGTTCCTGCTTTCCTACTCCGGCAAATTCCAGCGGCAGTTCAATGTTCTGCCGGACGGTTCTGCTCCAGAGCAGATTGAAGTGCTGGAAGATCATGCCGATGGACTGGCGTTCCCTGTTCAGTTCTTTCTGACTGAGCTCCTGCATTCTGCGGCCGTCGATGATCACATCGCCGGCGCTCTGTCTTTCCAGCTGATTGATCATGCGTACAAGCGTGCTCTTGCCGGCGCCGGAATATCCGATGATACCGAAAATTTCGCCGTCCTGAATCGTGAGCGACACATCGTTTACCGCATGGATCTGATCTTCCTTGGTATCAAACACCTTGGATACATGGATCAGTTCAATCATGCCTGTCCCCCTTTCTGTAAATAAAAAACGTCCCCAACGCAGGGACGGGATTTCTCACGTGTTACCACCTTGCTTTACAGTGTCATTACTGAACACTGCCTCATGAGGTACCAACATACCTCTTTCCTGTAACGGGGAATACCGTCAGACCCTACCTTTCGGATCAGCAGCTCCAAGACCATGTTCACCGGTGTTCCATGATCCCTTTTCAGCGTCCGGGATTCTCTGCTGCATTTCACAGCCGGCTACTCTTCTCTTCTTTGCTTTATGGTATTCAGTTTACACATTTCTGAGGATTAGTCAAACGTTTTCGAAAAAGTCACAGAAAAAAAAGAACCGCGTCAGCGATTCTCTTTTCATTCATTTCAGCGATGGAAGAATGCCGGAACGCCTTCATCCTCTTCCTCAGCAGCGGATACACTGTTGCCGAAGGAAGGCGCGTCATCCGTACGGATCGAAACATTTGCGGAAACCGGACGGGCATTGTTGGCCGGACCGTCACTCGGAATGTAATCAGGCCGCGGCAGATCAAATCCGGTCGCGATAACAGTAACAATAATCGCATCACCGATCTTGTCATTGATGGCAACACCGAAGATGATATCAATATCACTTCCGGCAGCTTCACGGATATAATCGACAGCTTCCTGGGCGTCATACGCAGACATGGAAGCACCGCCGGTCACATTGACGATCGCGGACTTCGCGCCGGTAATCTGAGCCTCAAGCAGCGGAGACTGAATTGCCTTCTGGGCCGCTTCCTGTGCCTTGTTTTCACCCTGTGCCATACCGATTCCGATCAGCGCGCTGCCCTGACCTTCCATAACGGATTTGATATCCGCAAAGTCGAGATTGATCATTGCCGGAACAGCAATGAGATCCGTGATGGTCTGAACACCCTGACGGAGAATGTTGTCAGCTTCCTTGAATGCGTCTTCAAACGGAATATGGCCGATGACTTCCAGCACCTTGTTGTTGGAAATAATAATGAGTGAATCAACATATTCCTTTAACTGTTCCAGACCCTGTTCCGCCTGGACCATGCGTTTTCTTCCTTCAAAGTTGAACGGCTTTGTGACAATACCTACAGTCAGGCAGCCAAGCTCTTTGGCAATCTTTGCGAACAGCGGAGATGCGCCGGTACCGGTTCCTCCGCCAAGTCCGGCGGTAAGGAAGATCATGTCGCTTCCTTCCATGGCCTTGCGGATATCTTCTTCACTCTCTACCGCTGCCTTGCGTCCGTTGTCAGGATTTCCGCCGGCACCAAGACCTGCTTTTCCCAACTGGATCTTATTCTGAACCGGCGAAACATCCAGTGCCTGAAGGTCCGTGTTGGCTACATAGAATTCAACTCCCTGAACGCCTTCCTGAACCATTCGGTTGACCGCGTTGCTGCCGGCTCCGCCGATGCCGAATACCTTGATTCGTGCTACCTGATTGTACGTTAAGTCTGACATATTTGCTTCCCTCTCTTATTTCTTCGCGTCGAAGAGTATCCCTTTCAGTTTTTTTGTTAAAGTATCCTCCGGATTTCCGTTGGCTCTGTTTTCCCGGTAGGATACGGACTTAATAAACGTCTCCATGTCCAGACTGTTATCGGTATATCCGGTAATCGGCTGTCTGTCATTGTAAGCGTAGAAAAGCCCGAGGCATGCCGTCAACCCGGCGTTGCGTCCGCCAAGAGTTTCAGGAATATAGTTCTTTACCTCGCATCGGAGTGTGCGCTGCAGAAGAACGTTGAGTCCCTGCATTTCGCCACCCTCACCGGTAATGATAACAGCAGTTTTCCCTGCTTGCAAGATTGGCGTGCATAAATTCTCAATTGCGGAGATCCATTCCTGAACCTTCGGCTGGATGCATTCGCAGAGTTCCCGTTCGGTGATCTTGCGGGCATCTCCGCCTTCCTGCCAGATGTATACAGGATTATCCGAATAGCTTGTCCGGTCGAGTTTGGCACTGTATTTGACCAGTTCACAGGCATCCGTGGAATTCAGTCCGTATCTGTCAATGACGGTTTCCGCGATCGCGCCGACACCAAGATCTGAAATCACACTGGAATTCAGACGGCCGCGGGCAATCAGACCAAGCGTGGTATGGTCCCGTTCCATCTTGAGAACAATGACATTCTGATCAACAGCCTGTTCGAACAGAGCTGCTTCCTTGGCAACCGCAAATACATCAATGAAAAGATCCATGACCTGAAGTCCGGCCTGCTCTACGCAGTTGACCAGCGCAAAACTCATCGTCCGGTCGGCACAGATCAGATCCACGTCCACAATCAGTTCATTTGCCCGTTCCCCGATCGGGATTCTCCGCGAGGAGATTCCGTTGACCGTATATTTGACACATACGGTCTGAATCAGGGCCAGACCCTTTCCGATATTCATCTGCTCCGCCTGGCGCATTGCCGAACGGATATCCTCAACTGTAATCACGCCATCGATTCCCTCAATCGCCACCGTCGACTTCAGGGAATAGCGTTTCATATTATAACTGGGCAGTCCCAGAATCACCTTTTCAATCTTTGCGCCTATCATGCGATGGGCATCATCGCATGCCGTGCGGATGCTTTCGACAACCGCTGCGGGATTTGTCACCCTGCCAAGACTCACACCGGAACATGGAATCCGTTCCACCTTGATGATATTGAACCGGGTATTGAAAAACTCCCCGACAATCATCCTGACTTCGTGATCAGATATCTCAAGCGCAGCATAGATCTGTTTATCGTTCATCACTCAGCACTCCTAATAACTCAATCATTTTAACACATCATCCAGAGGATTCTGATGAAATTTCAGCAGATGCATGTTCCTGCTGTTTTTTTCTCGGAAAGCTCTTCCGCCCGGTTTTAAAGACGGGAATATCAGAGAAGAAGATCCATGAAAAGGCAGTTGCATTTCATTTTTAATCATGGTATTCTAGTCAAGCATTATCAGGAATGGAGGTGTGAATATGTCCAGAGTTTGTGAATTCTCCGGTAAGAAACCGATGTCCGGTAACAGGCGTTCTCACTCCCTGCGCGCGACCCGCCGCAAGTGGAATGTCAACCTGCAGAAAGTTCATATCATGGTTGACGGCAAGCCGCAGACTGTGCGTATTTCGGCACGCGCCCTGAAAACTCTCAAGGGCGGAGCTAAGAAAAAGGCTGCAGCCCCGAAAGAAGCATAAGGTTACCAGAAAGAAAAACTTCCGCATCGGAAGTTCTTTTTTTATTACAGCGGATGTCCCCGGCTTTCTTTTTCATGTTCCGCATCGATTCAAAGAGGAATGCCAAGCGGCCATTCAGTCTCTGGTCTGTACAGCCAGGATGCTTCCGCGGTGGACATGGATTTCTCCCTCTTCCTCTTTCAGTTCATTGGAAAGGCCATACAGGGAGCGCTCATTCATCACCCGATGATCCAGTGAATATTTGAATCCGAAAAGAGAGATCTCACATTCCTTCTGCGCAAACAGAGAAATGTACTGATATCCATTCCGCTGGATACGGTGAACGCCTTCTTTCAGCACGGTACAGCAGTTATGCTCATCCAGCAGGACAACTTTTTCCGGATACTTCCAGCAAAGACGGATATTGACAATCTCATGGTCCAGCCTTCCGCCGATTGCCCCGGCAATATAAATCCGCTGATAGCCACGGCGTACCGCTTCATCCACGGCCGCTTCGGAATCGCTGTTGTCCTTGATGGGATTGAGGGCGATGACTTCATCACAGTACCGCTCAATCTGTTTCCGTTCAGGATCCGTAATAGAATCAAAGTCGCCGATCGCAAATACCATCCGCTGATTCTTCTCTGCAAGTACCAGGGCACCCCGGTCCGCGCCGATGTAATCCACATTCCTTAGCTCCGGCAGCCTTTCCGCAAGTTTCAGTACGATCACACACTCACGCAAGAGAGTTCACCGCCTCTGCAATATCATTCCTGAAGATATAGGACCCTGCGACCAGAACATCCGCTCCGGCATTCTTTGCCAGCGCGCCGGTTGTCTGATTGATTCCTCCGTCCACTTCGATATGCGCCTGAGACTGCATCTCATCCAGCCATCCGCGCAGTGTACGGATCTTGTCCAGACTTTCCGGAATGAATTTCTGACCGCCGAATCCCGGTTCTACGGACATGATCAGAAACAGATCGAAGTCATTAAGAAACGGCTTCAGCACTGAGACATCCGTATCCGGTTTGATTGAGATTCCGGCAGTTTTTCCATGCGCACGGATCAAAGAGGCAAGACTGCGGATCTCTTCTTCCGAGTCCATTGCTTCATAGTGAAAGGTATATCCATCCGCTCCGGCAGAGAGAAACTTCTCAGCGAAAAACAGCGGCTTTGTGATCATGACATGCACATCGAGAAATAACCCGCACGCCTTCCGGAACCCTTTCAGAATATCAGGCCCGAATGTCAGATTCGGAACAAAATGACCATCCATGACATCAAAGTGCAGCCACTCGGCACCGCTGTTTTCCACTTCCTCAAGCTGTTCCTTCATACGGCTGTAATCCATGGAAAGCACAGATGGAGCCACAATTGTCTTTGTCATATCACCAGTTCTCCCTTCGGTTTCGAATCAGACCAAGAATATCGAGATAATTGCTGTATCGGACCCGGCAGATCTTTCCTTCTTCCACTGCCTTTTTGATTCCGCAGTCCGGTTCGTTTTCATGAATGCAGTCCGTAAACCGGCACTTTCCAAGATATGGAACAAAATCCGGAACCGCTCTGTCCAGATCCCTTTCCTTCATTCCTGAAAAATCCAGAGAGGAAAAGCCCGGTGTATCCGCCACCAGCCCTCCGGCAACTTCATGAAGCTCACTGTGCCTGGTTGTGTGTCTTCCCCGCCCCAGTGCCTTTGATATCTCCTGCGTCTCCAGATGAAACGCCGGATTGATTTCATTCAGCAGAGTGCTTTTCCCGGCTCCGCTCTGTCCGGTCAGCACAGTAATCCGGCCCCGAAACAGTTCGGCGACATCCGGATTCAGAGAATCCTTGGCCGTGCGGATCACCGGCATTTCACCGGCTTCATATTCCCGGATCCGTGCTTCTGTTTCTTCGCTTACGCCAAGATCAAGCTTTGTCACACAGAGAATCGGCCGGATTCCAGCATGCATGATCAGCACGGAAAGCCGGTCAACAAGGGCGGCAGAAAAATCCGGATCTTTCACAGACATTACAATGAGAGCCTGATCCACATTCGCGCAGGCAGGCCGGATGAGACAGTTATGCCGCTTTTCGATTCTCTCAATTCCCCAGGCATGCTTGCTTTCACGCACTTCGGCAAGATCTCCGATTACCGGTGAAAAGCCCTTCCGCAGCCTTCCCATGGCAACGGCATTCACCCGTGTCCCGTCTTCAAGCTGCACGGTATAGTCCTTGGACAGAATCCGGACAATCCGCCCCTTCATTTCAGTCTCCGCTCAGTAATAGTAAAGAACGACATAGGTATCATCCTTCTGTGTATACTCACTTCCGGCTTCGGGATCCGAACGGATGACGACGCCGGTATTCAGATTCGCAATTTCCTCTTCACTGAGGCCCGTAGTATCAAGCGTTGAGGAGAAGACTTCAATGCCGACCGACTCAAGAAGTCTGGAAGCTTCTTCAATCGGCATGCCGTTGATTTCCTCCGGAATTTTAATCGTCGGATAGCTGGAATAGACCAGTCTGATTTCACTGGCGGTATTCGGATTGAACATCGTCCCCGGTTCAAGAAGTTCCTGTCGGATCACCGTTCCCGGTGCTACGGAAGAACTGTTTTCCTCGCGGGTTTCCACCTTCAGATAGGTATACTGCGAAAGGTCCCTGATCACATCATTGACCTTGCGGCCGGTATAATCCTGTACGGTAACACCGATTCCGGAGGAAACCGTAACACTGACGCGGGAGCCTTTTTCCACTTCCGTTCCAACCGCCGGGTTTACGTTAATGATCTCACCCTTTTCAATGGAATCGGTCAGCGTATATTCCACGTTGTTCGTATCCAGCACCAGGCTCTCATCGGTACAGAGCGCCTTGGCGTCCGCAAGGCTCATTCCGATCAGATCCGGTACCTCAACGGTCTTGGCGGCAGGATTCAGAACGCCGGAAAGAGAAAGCGCAAAATAGATGCCGCTGGCAGAAAGCACCATCAGAAGAAAAATGAGAAGAATAAACAGCGGCCGGTTGGTACGGCTGGTGCGTTCCACAGCCGGACGGACTACCCGGGAACCATCCGGTCTGACCCGGTCCATGGAGGCTGTCCGCTCCTTGCGCCGAATGCCTGTACGGCCGGTTTCCCCTTTGGCGGAAAGTCCCTGGCTCATGGCCTGCATGCGGGTTTCTTCCTTCTCCCGTCTGGCCCGGTTATTGAGCTGCTCCGCGGTTGTAATCAGCTTGATCTTCGCCTCATTCTGCCGTTCCGGCCGCAGACAGGTTCTCAGATCATCCAGCATCTCATTGCAGGACCGGTATCGAAGATCCGGATTCTTGGCAGTCGCCTTTATGACAATATTGTCCACAGACTGCGGGATATCCGGATTGATGGAACGGACATCCGGAATCTCATTGTGCATCTGCATCAGTGCGACCTGGACCGCCTGGTCCGCCTTGAAAGGAACATCTCCCGTCAGCATCTCAAACAGAACAATGCCGAGCGAATAGATATCCGACTGTGCTGAGGCGGATTCCCCTTTTGCAAGTTCCGGGGCAAGATAGTGCACACTGCCCATGACATTGTTTGCCTGCGTCAGCTGCATGGAGCCTTTGGCAAGGGCAATGCCGAAGTCAAGCATCTTGATGGATCCATCCGATTTGACGATGACATTCTGGGGTTTGATATCACGGTGAATAATGCCGCGCCGGTGGGCTTCCGCAGTAGCGGAGGTCAGCTGCTTCATGATATCCACCGCTTCTTCCTTGAGCAGAGCGCCGCGCTGCTGAATGACTTTTTTCAGCGGTTTGCCGGGCACATACTCCATGACAATATAATGATGACCCTTGTATTCTCCGACATCATAGATTTCTACAATGTTGGGATGGGCAAGAGCGGTCGCCGCCTGAGCTTCCCGTTCAAAGCGCAGAACAGAGACCGCGTCCGTACACAGCTCCGAGCGCAGAATCTTAATCGCGACCTGGCGGTTGAGAATGGTATCCACAGCAAGAAAAACATCTGCCATACCGCCCTGGCCGATGTGCTGAAACACTTCATATCGGTTGGCAATGAGATTATTACTGCTCATACATCTCATCTCCTTCCAGATCGATCAGAATCGCAGTGATATTGTCATACCCTCCGGCATTCATCGCGGCGGAATAAAGACGTCTCACCCGGATCGCCGGGTCCATCAGCCTGTCCAGAACAATGCGGCGGATCCGATCCTCATCCACATAACCATGCAGGCCATCCGAGCAAAGCAGAAAACCGCAGAGTTCCTCATCCCGTCTTTCCAGATCAAAACGGGTTTTTTCCCAGACCCCGAGGGCATTGGTCAGAACATTCTTGCGGGGAAAGTTCTTCGCCTCTTCCTCTGTCAGCTCACCATGCCGCAGCATGTCATTGACCAGCGTATGATCTCTTGTCAGAAGCTTCATACTGTGATCCTTGTAATACGCGTACGTGCGGCTGTCCCCGATATTGACAATATAGCGGCCGGCTTTGGAGATCAGAACACCGGTCAGAGTGGTACCCATGCCCTTTAGCCCGGGTGTATTCACTCCGGTCTGATAGATTTCCGTGTTGGCGGCCGGAATTTCCAGTGAGAGCCAGCGGCGGACCTCTTCTTCCTCAAGAAACGGATCCGACAGAGAAAACGCCATGGAAAAATGTGATACGGCAAGACGGCTCGCGACGTCTCCGCCCTTGCCGCCGCCGATTCCATCGCACACAATAGCAAAAACATCCCCATACGCATTGGAGGCAATGACATAGTTGTCCTGGTTCGTTCGCCGCAGTTTGCCGCGGTCGGTAATGCCGAAATATTTCATTCCTTACAAGATTCCTTCACGGCGTGCCCGCAGCTGTCCGCAGGCCGCATCAATATCATCCCCATGCCGGCTCCGCAGCGTCGCTTTTACGCCATTTTTCATAAGCACATCATAAAAATGCAGGGAACGTCTTTCATCCGTTGTATGAAATCCGTTCTCATTCACTTCATTATAAGGTATCAGGTTCACATACGCATTCATTCCGCGGATAAGATCCGCAAGTTCCATGGCATGTGCGTCACTGTCGTTCACATTCTTCAGAAGAATATATTCAAATGTGAGCCGGCGATGATTTCCTTCACTGTAGCGTTTGAGGGCATCCATCAGCTGATCCAGTGAATAGGCTCTGGCAATCGGCATCAGTTCCTTCCGCAGCGCATCATTCGGCGCGTGAAGAGAAATCGCGAGATTGTACTGGTAATGTCCTTCGGCGAACCGGTTGATTCCCGGCACGACACCGCAGGTGCTGATCGTAATATGCCGTGCTCCGATCGCGAGCCCGTGATCACTGTTGATCACCGCGCAGAAATCCAGCACATTGTCATAGTTGTCAAACGGCTCACCGGTACCCATGACAACCACATTGTCCACCCGCTCATTCACCGCGTCCAGTTCCTGCTGAATATACATGATCTGACCGACAATCTCTCCGGCGGTAAGATCCCGCTGTTTTTTCAGAAGTCCGGAAGCGCAGAACCGGCATCCCATGCTGCAGCCGACCTGGGTGGTAACGCAGACACTCTTTCCAAAACTGAAATGCATCAGTACCGTTTCAATGGTGGAGCCATCCTGCAGTTCAAACAGATACTTCGCGGTCAGATCCTTCGCGACCTGTTTTTCAAGAGGTTTTACCGGCATGATGCAAAACCGCTCCTTCAGCTTCTCAAGCAAAGCGGCCGGAAGATCACTCATATCCTCAAAACGCTGTACCCGCTTTCGATACAGCCAGTTATACAGCTGTTTTGCCCGGTAGGATTTCTGTCCATACCCGGCCAGCATCTCTTCCATTTCCGGCAGCGTGAAATCATAAATCGTCTGCATGCCTAATATATTAGCATATTCAGACCCTACTCTGCGTAAAGAAAACCCGCTTTGTGCCGCGGGTCATCTTTTGATTTTTTTGAGGAGTTCATTCACCGGCTTCAGTGCCTTTTCCCCTTCTTTCTGCCAGCCATATGCTGTGCGGCGTCCGCAATAGGGACACTTTGCGGCAAATTCAGGAATGGATTTTCCGCATTTTCTGCACTGCATGATCAGGAAAGAGCAGCGGTGATGATTGCCATGGAGTAAACCTCAAGCGCGTTGCAGCCGCGGGAGAGGTCATTGATCTGCGCGTTCAGACCGAGCAGAATCGGACCATAGGCTTCGAAGTTACCCATACGCTGGGCAATTTTATAACCGATGTTTCCGGCATTGATATCCGGGAAAATAAAGGTATTCGCGTAACCTGCCACAAGGTTGTTCGGGCACTTGGTACGGGCAACCCGCGGAGAAACGGCCGCGTCGAACTGCAGTTCACCTTCGATCGGTGTGCTCGGGAATTTCGCCTTGCATTTGGTTGCCGCGTTGCGCATCTTTTCAACATCCTCACCCTTGCCGGAGCCAAGTGTGGAATAGGACAGGAAGGCAACCTTCGGATCAACACCGAACACCTTCGCGCATTCAATGGTCTCACCGGCAATTTCAACAAGTTCATCCTCAGACGGATTGATGTTGATTGCGCAGTCGGCCATGGCGAGCACTTCGTTTTCACCGGTAGCGGACGGACGGACGAGAATGAAGCAGCTGCTGACAATCGTATTCCCCGGCTTTGTTTTGATGATCTGAAGTGCCGGACGGACCGTGTCCGCTGTGCTGTATGTCGCCCCACCGAGCAGGCAGTCCGCAACGCCCATCTTCACAAGCATGGTTCCGAAATAGTTGGCACCTTCAAGCATCTTCTTTGCCTTTTCCGGTGTCATGCCCTTGTTCTTCCGGAGCTCAACGAAAAGATCAACCATTTCGTCATAGCGCTCCCATTTCTTCGGATCAATTATCTCCGCACCGCGGATATTGAATCCACTTTCTTCTGCCGCCGCATGAATTTCATCAGGATCACCCAGAAGAACGGGGTGAAGGAACGAACTCGCAAGCAGACGGCTTGCCGCTTCAAGAATCCGAGGATCGGAGCCTTCTGTAAAAACGATCCGTTTCGGAGCTCTCTTCAGCTTAGCAATCATGTCACCAAAACCAAACATAGTATACCTACCTCACATTTTTTCTTAATTATAAACGCTTTCATGGGTTTGTGAAGAAAAACGGACCATTCACACCGCATTTTTTGAAAGCGCTGCCATATAGAATCCATCGCTGTCAAACATCATCGGAAAAACAGTACGTTCCCTTATCAGAGAGAATGCGGGATTTTCCTTCAGAAACATCTGTACCTGTCCTTCGTTTTCCTTGCGGTTCAGCGTGCAGGTACTGTAGACAAGTATGCCGCCTGGCTTTACCATCTGTCCTGCCGCGTGAAGGATCGCCTTCTGGGTTCTGATCAGATCATCTATCGACTCCGGCGTCACATGATAGCGGATCTCTGGTTTATGGGAAAGATCTCCCAGACCGGAACACGGCACATCGGCAAGAACCCTGTCAAAGCTCTCCGGCTCATGGAGACGGTTCACTTCCGCCGCATCCCCTGTGGATGTCCTTACAATATGAACGCCCGTGCGCTCCATCAGCTGATCCATAAGTCCGGTCCGTTCCTGATACAGATCCATCGCGGTGATTTCTCCCTGATCTTCCATGAGACAGGCGATCTGCTGTGTCTTTGTGCCCGGCGCCGCGCAGACATCCAGAACCCGCATCCCGGGATGGACATCAAGAAATTCAGCCGGCATCTGAGAAGAATAATCCTGGATCAGAACCAGGCCTTCCTGAAACCATTCGGTTTCGCTAAGCACCCCCTCATACCGAAACGCGGTTTCACTCAGCCAGTGAATCTTTGGGCAGTCAATGTCCTTTTTTTCCGCTTTCAGCGTATTCAGACGGCCATAGATCTGAGGCCGCAGCTGATTATGAAAGGCAATTTCCCTTGCCGTTTCCTCTCCGTAATGTGCCTTCCATAGATTAAGAACAAACAGAGGATGGGAAGTCACAATCGAAAGCCGCTCCAGGGTTCCATCTTCCGGAGGCAGTACTTCCTTACGCTCGGCAATCCTGCGCAGAACGGCATTGACAAATCCCCTTTCCCGTTTGGGCGCAAGACGGCAGGCTTCATCGATTGCCGCGTAAGCCGGAACCCTGGAAAGATACAGGATCTGATAGACGGACAGATTCAAAAGCACCGCCGTTCTGGGACGTACCGGTCCTTTCACAAGATCCTTTCTCTGATATTCGAGAAGTTTCCATGTCCGCAGCGTCCCATAGACAAGTTCCGTCACAAGACCGCGGTCCTGACGGGAAAGATCCTGCGGCATGTTCCGCAGCATCAGACTGGCGTAGCCATGTTCCAGCATGACCCGGCACAGCACGGACCACGCGTATTCTCTAGCATTTGTCATCATTCGAGATTCATCGGACTGACATCAATCCGAATATCCTTTCTTGAAAGCGATGGTTCCTCCGTGAACATGTTTCTGACTGCCGCCCGCATCTCTTCAAGATTCTTTCCTTTCAGAAGAATACGGGCATAGAAACGGTCCCGCCTTTTGGGAAGCTGGATCACTCCGAGTTTCCGGAAGTCTCCCTTCAGGGTTTCCATGCATCTAAGGGCAGTCCGCTCGGCATCGTCCTGCTTCAGGGAACTGACGGTAAGCGCAATCAGAAACGTATAAGGCGGCTGGCTGGCCGCGTGCCGGTAGCTCATCTCCTGGTGAAAAAAGGACCGGTAATCCTGAGCGGCCGCGTCCCTTACCGCATAATGATCCGGATCAAAGACCTGCAGCACAACCTCACCGGCGGATTCACTCCGTCCGGCCCGTCCCGCCGCCTGCATCAGAAGATCAAACGTCATTTCACACGAGAGATAGTCCGTCCGCTGCAGTCCCTCATCTCCATTCAGAATTCCAACCAGGGTCACATCCGGGTAATCCAGACCCTTGGCAATCATCTGTGTCCCTACCAGTACATCCGCCTCATGACGGCCGAACTGTCCAAGAATTTTTTCATGTCCGTTTTTGGCAGATACGGTATCCGCGTCCATCCGCAGTACCTTCACTCCTTCAAAGCGGTTCTTCACTTCCATCTCAAGCCGTTCGGTTCCAAAGCCGAAGGCAGAGAATCCTTCCACGGATCCACAGGAAGGACACGCTTTGGGAAAACGGGTTGTATAGCCGCAGGTGTGACAGACCAGCTGATGGCTGCTCCGGTGGTAGGAAAGCGTAATGTCACAATGTCTGCATTTCAGCGGCTGAGCGCAGGAGGTGCAGCGCATGCTGGTATGAAATCCGCGCCGGTTGAGCAGAAGGATCACCTGCTTGTGCGCCTCAAGATGTGCCCGCATCTTCTCTTCCAGTTCCTTTGTGATGATATAGGAATCCCCGCTGCGCATGGCCTTTTTCAAAGAGACGATTGAGATGTCCGGCATCTGTCTGTTGACGCGGTGGGAAAGTTCCACCAGCGTATATACATTCCGAATGGCCCGGGCATAGCTTTCAAGACTTGGCGTGGCGCTGCCGAGAATGATTCGGCAATGATGATACGCTGCCCGCCATATCGCAATATCCCGGCAGTGATAGGCCGGCTGGGAATCCTGTTTGTAGGAACTGTCCTGTTCCTCATCCATGACGATGAGTCCAAGGCTGCGAAACGGAAGGAAGACTGCAGATCTAGTCCCGACGACTATGGATGCCTTCCCCATCCGTACCATCCGGTACTGTTCATATTTTTCCTGAGAATTCAGACCGCTGTGATAAATGGCAAGCGCACTGCCGAATCGGGACCTGACCCGTTCAATCATCTGCGGGGTCAGTGCAATCTCCGGCACAAGAATCAGCACCTGCTTTCCTTCCTGAAGGGCTTCTCTTGCAAGATGAAGGTAGATCTCCGTCTTGCCGCTGCCGGTCATTCCATGCAGAAGAAAAACACCTTCCGGCTTTCTGTGTATGGCTTCCATCGCTTTCTTTTGGTCCTCTGTAAGCGTCAGCTCTTCATGGATCTCTCTGAAGACAGGAAGTGCCGCCTGCCTTTCCCTCTGTTCCAGAATGACCGCTCCCTTGTCCGCGAGCACTTTGGCCTGGGAAGGAAAGTGGCGGCGCAGCCTTGAATAGAGCAGCGGCTGATTCTTCTGAACAAACAGAAACGCCTCCAGTTGTCTGGGGGTCAGCGCCACCTCCTGCACGCATGGAAGCGCCCAGGTTTCCATAACCACTTTTTTCTGTTCCCCGCGGGGTTTGATTTTTGCCGGCAGCATCGCCTGATAGCAGGCAATGGTCGTACTGACCGTGATGTCCTTCATATACCGGGCAAGTGCGTGGAGTTCTTCCGTGATCAAAGATTCCTGATCCAGAACCGAAAGTACCGGCTTGATTCCCTCCGGAACCCCGTCCGTTTCCTGCACGGAATCCACAAACCCGGTAACCTTACGCCCGTTGAAATCAACCTGCACCCGCACCCCGGAGGAAACGGGCTCCTCTGAATAATAGGTAAAAGTCTGATCAATTGTCCGGACCGGATGTTCTATAAAGCATTCAAGCAAATACATGACAATATTCTACTCCATTTGAGGTACGATTATGACATAGGAGAAATCGCAGATGAAAAAACTTGGTATCCTTGGCATGGGCCATATGGGCGGAGCGATTCTGAAAGGATCCCTTACCTTCCTGCCCCCGGAAGAAATCGGTGTCTATGATCCATCCAGCGCAAAAAAGGAAGAAGCCGCCTCCATGGGTCTTGCGGTTTATGAGAGTGAATCCGCCCTCTGTGATGCCTGTCACATGGTGCTGACAGCGGTAAGACCGCAGGATATTGCAGGTCTTCTTGAAAACATGAAGGGTCATGTCCCGCCCTGCATTCTGACCATTGCGGCAGGAATTCCGATCCGCCGCTTCACGGACGCACTTGGAGAGGTACCGGTAATCCGGGCCATGCCCAATACCCCTCTTCAGATCGGGTGCGGCGCGGTCGCGCTCTGTCACAGTGACAACTGCGCCAGAGAAGATATTCTCTTTGCGGAAACCCTGTTTTCAAAGCTTGGCACGGTGGCCTGGATCGATGAATCCCACATGTGTGATATCATCGCGGTCAACGGCAGTACGCCTGCCTATTTCTATTACTATATTCAGTGCATGCTTGAAGACGCGGTCCGCCGCGGCATACCGGAAGCGGACGCAAGAAACCTCCTTGTTGAAACCATGATCGGCAGCGGCCTGCTTCTAAGAAACAGCCCGGAAAAACCGATTTCAAAGTTTGTCGATGAAGTCTGTTCCAAAGGCGGAACCACCATTGAAGCGATCGAGGTTCTGAAACAGAGCAGCTTTGCGGAAACAATTGAAAGAGCCGATTCCGCCTGCATTCAGCGGGCTGAGGAACTTGGCAGACAGTACTGAAAAGCTCCCGGACCTTTATTCCGGGAACTTTTTTTTGATTTCATCTCTTCGTTCTGCCAGCTGCCCTGCCGGATCAGAAAAGGGAGAGGTTCCTTTTACTGACTCATCTGTCTTTATGAAGCACGGTATGGATCACGGTACGCAGCGATCCTTTCTTATTGAGATAATTCACAACCGCGTCAACGGTATCCCAGGTGCTTCCGATCCATACCATGTTCCGGATCGGAGCCTCAAAAACCATCGAATCCCGCACGCCCGGAAATTCCCGGCGCTTGAGCACCGAGCGGATGATCTTCAGAGCCTGACGCCCGGCAAATGTCTTTTCCAGTTCCATAATCGTGCTGTCAGCGGTGAACGGTCCGTCATTGAAATGATCCGTTACGGCATGACCAAGCACTTTTTCAAAATCTTCGCGTGCAAGCGCGCCGGCTGGCTTTTCCTTTGAGACATAACCAGCCGGAATCGCTGAAAAAGGACGATCTGTTCCGTTGATGACGATATCTGCATAGAGCCGCAGATCATCACTTGCCCTTCCTGCATGGATCCGGTATTTCCCCCGTTCCGTTTTCCATTCATGCAGGGACACGTCATAATAGGCAAATTCCTTGTCTTCAATCGTGACATGCACTTCTTTTGTTTCACCAGGCTGCAGAAACACCGGCGCAAAGCCTTTCAGTTCCCTTACCGGTCTTTCGATCAGGGAGTCCGGCATGCCCACATAGATCTGAACAATCTCCTTGCCTGCCCGACTGCCCGTATTTCTGACCCTGACCATGACCTTCACCGCATTGCCGCTTCGCCGCACGGTCAGATCCAGGTACGCAAACTCACTGTAGGACAGCCCGTGTCCGAAGGCATAAGCCGGTGCTGTTTCGGTCCGGTCATAATAGCGGTAGCCGGAGAAAATCGATTCCCGGTATTCACTCTGATAGAGATCCGAGGAAAAGGTATCGGCACATGGGACATCCTCTGCCTTCTCGGGCCAGGTTTCCGCGAGATGTCCGCATGGATTGGCCAGTCCAAACAGCAGCCGATACAGCGCGAGTCCGGAACGGCAGCCGGAAAGATACATGCAGAGAATGGCCTGCACGCGGTTTCGAAACGGCAGTTCCACCGGAGCGCCGGTCTCCAGGACAACCGTAATATTCCGGCTGTGCAGGATGAGCGCATCCAGAAGATGAAGCTGATTGGCCGGAAGACGCATGGAGGTGCGGTCATATCCTTCCGCCTCATCCCCTTCCGTAAGTCCCAGCACAACTACAACATGCGATGCCCTGGAAGCGAGCAGAACCGCCTGTTCCTCCAGAATCAGGTCAGTCACATGGGTATGAATATGATATCCTGCCGCATAGGAAAACAGCACGTTTTTTTCCTTCATGACATCATACAGACAGTCTCTGTCATTTGTATTGACACTGGAACTGCCTGCCCCCTGAATCCGCGGCGTTTTGGCAAAGGCGCCGATCAGAGCGATCGTATCATGCTTTTTTAACGGAAGTTCCTTTTCGTTTTTCAGAAGAACCGCCGATTCCTCGGCCAGACGGCAGGCAAACTCCGTATCGGTTTCCTTCCCTTCATAAGGCACTTTCCGGCTTGTTCTCTCGCACAGTTTTCGGATATGTTCCGCGCTTTCAGAAAGCTGTTCCTCGCTGATCTTATGATCCGCCAGCGCAGAAAGCAGACGTTTTTCGGTTCCGTGTCTTCCACCCGGCATCTCGAGATTAAGACCGGCCTTCAGACTCATAACCGGATCGGAAACCGCACCCCAGTCGGAAATGAATGCGCCGTCAAACCCCCAGGAACGGGCTTCCTTCATCAGAGTTTCATTCTCACAGCAGTAAGTTCCGTTCAGCCGGTTGTATGCGCACATCAAAGCCCATGGATGGCTCCTGCGGACAGTGCGTTCAAACTGCCGCAGGTACAGCTCATGGAGGGCACGCTCATCCATGATACTGTCACTGACCAGTCTTCCGTATTCCCTTGAATTCCCCGCGAAATGCTTGAGACAGGCGCCGACACCGTGATCCTGCAGGCCGCGGATAAACGCCGAGGCAAGTTCAGAGGACAGAAACGGATCTTCGCTGTAGTATTCAAAGCTGCGGCCGCAGAGCGGTGAGCGCTTGTGATTCACGCCCGGCCCCAGCAGAAGCGAGATGTCATGTTTCTGACAGTCTCTGGCCAGATGTTCCCCAAGTTCATACTGCAGCGAGGGATCAAAGGCGCAGGCGGAAAGACAGGCACAGGGATATGCGGCAGCCGGATAGGATTCACTGAAGCCGAGACTGTTCTCCTTTTCCACCCGCAGACCATTCGGTCCGTCACTCATGCGTATGGATGGAATTCCATATTCTTCCGCATCCGCCGTGCTCCATTTATCCTTGCCGGTAAACAGCTCGGCTGCCTTTTCAGGGGTAAGAGAATTCATTTCAGACGCTCTTTCACATTTGCACCGATTCTTGAAAGGTAACCCGTTGCCTGCTTCTTTTCTTCCTCACTGAAGCCGCTGAAGCAGGATTCCATCAGATCTTCCTTTACCAGATCCAGATCATGCTCGAGGCTGTCAGCCTTTTTCACACTCATTCGGATTCCGTTCTTGTGAATGGACAGGGATATGTATCCCCGCATCATGAGTCTCTGGGCACTGCCGATGATCGCGGCTTCACTGAGCCCGGTCACATCCATGATCTCCCTGAGGGAGTGGACTTCCTTCTGTGCTTTGACATAACCGAACAGACGCACATCGGCCGGTTCCAGATCATTTTTTACCGCGACGGTATTCAGATATTTTTCAAACAGCTTTTTCAGATAGTAGGTCTGGGCGATAATGGTATCTTCCTGGTTGAATACAACCGCTGTTTTTTCTTCTCCTACCTTCTTGGTACCCGGCGCCAGCGGAATCACAAACTCATCCGTAGCGGCGCTCACCATGAAGGAAGCGATTTTGACCCGCTCATTGCGGTATTTCTCTTCATCCAGCACATTCCGGAAGAATTTGTCATAGTACTGATAGACAGAGGTTTTCATGTCAATGATCTTCTTGGGATTCATGCTGGCGGAGACGAGAGATCCATCCGTCTTGACATAGTAATAGACCGGTACCTGAAGCGCCGCAATCCGTTCACAGTGGAGAAGATATTCCAGATTGAAGATGAAATCCTCACAGAAACTGACATCCTTCTGCATCCGCACATGATATTTGTTCATGATATCGCGGCGGTAGAGCTTGTTCCAGATGACGCCGTAATAGTAGTCAGCCGGAGAAGCCTTCAGGTATTCCGCATATTCCTGCAGGCTCAGCACCTCATCCGTCTCAATGCTTCCCTTGGTAGCGAGATTATCGCCGACAACCCGGTAGAAATCTCCGATCACAAGATCCGCGTTCTTTTCCTTGGCAGTCCGCACCAGAAGTTTCGTGGAATCGCTGGTAATCCAGTCATCCGCATCCAGAAACTGGATGAAGGTTCCTTCCGCCTCGTCAATCCCCATATTACGGGTATCGGAAACACCGGAATTGGTTTTATGAATCACCCTTACACGGCTGTCCTTCCTGGCTGCTTCATCACAGATGGATCCCGAGGAATCCCTCGATCCATCATTCACCAGAATCAGTTCAAGATCCTTGTATTCCTGATTCAGGATACTGTCGATACAGCGCTGCAGGGCAGCCTCCGCATTATATACAGGCACAATTACAGATACTTCAGGCATAGTTATCAACTCTCTTTCTTTTTAAACAGAAAAAACTTTTCAAGCGGGAACAGAACAAGAAACTGAAGAATGCCGGCAGTAAAGGATGCGATGGTAGGTGCCAGTGAGGCAAGAGACGGATAGTTCATCCGGATCAGATAGACCAGTCTGCCCTGTACCCACGTTCCAATCAGAATCAGCACCGACAGAACCACCAGAAAAACAACCACCATCCATTTGGGAGAGTTGCTTTTGAAGGTAGCCTTCCGGTTGATGAAATAGCCGATCACATTCGCAATTGCATTGGAAAGAAAAAACGGAAGAACATATCCCCAGTTGTTATTTCCTTCTCCAACCACTTCCGTACGGAAGATCTCATTCAGAAATCCCGGCAGCGGTGCCTTCCAGTCTTTCATGAGATACAGGAAAAGATTGACCAGCACCAGCTGACTCAGCGTTACAAGAAAAGACACCAGATTGAATTTGATGAATTCCTTGACCGTCGTTTTCGTATTCTCCGCGTTTTCTGACATAACTCCTTCTTCCCATCAGAAATTGTATCAGGATCTGATCGAATAAGCAGACAGGAAATACATGGGAAAAACGAATGATCCTGAAATAAACCATCCACAGAGGATGAAAAGTGATACAATAAATGGCACGGAGGCTTAGCTCAGCTGGGAGAGCGCACCCTTCACAGGGGTGATGTCGCAGGTTCGAGTCCTGTAGCCTCCACTTCGCTTCAGGATCCCAATCAGGAAACTGAAGTTTTTTTGTTGAAAGGACGGAGAACCCTGAATGATCCCGGATTCTTTTTTTTTGATCCATCCCTGCCGAAAAGAAAAGCCCGCTTCGGCAGGCTTGTGATATGTTCAGATTTCCGGCACCAGCACTTCATCCAGTCGAATATCCCATGGATCCGCATCGATATGGTCTACCCGCTGTTCAGGATAGGCAACTCCTGCCTTATGCATGGAAGGAAGAAGAACCGAATCATAATATCCCTTTCCATAGCCGGTCCGGTTCCCGTTTTTATCAAAGGCGGAAAGCGGCACAAACATCAGATCAAGCTCACGGGGAGAAACCACTCTTCCTTCATATGGCTCCATCACTCCGAAAGTTCCTTCCTTCAGAGAAGAAAAGGAAGTAATCTCATGAAATTCCAGAGTGCCGTCCTTCACCAGCGGAACCGCCGTCTTTCTACCCGAGGCAAAGCACCACTTCAGAAAGGCATGGGTGTCCGCCTCATCCCTGACAGATACATAACAGCCGATCATCCCCGCATGCAATGCCCGCTCTTTCATCATCTCCAGAAGGATGCGGTCATACCGGATTCTGTCTTCTTCGGATATCAAAGACCGGCGTGCCCGGCCGGTCTTTCTTGCAAGAGATTTTTCCATCAGCCGATCGATCCGCTCATATCAAGCTTCAGAAGCTGATTCAGCTCAACCGCGTATTCCATCGGCAGCTCTCTTGTGAACGGCTCAAGAAAGCCCATGACAATCATTTCTGTTGCCTGTGCCTCCGATAGACCTCTGCTCATCAGATAGAACAGTTCCTCTTCCGAAATCTTGGAAACCTTTGCCTCATGTTCAATGACAGATGTGCTGTTCTCATTGATATTCAGCGGAATGGTATCGGATTTGGAGCGGTCATCAAGAATCAGGGTATCGCACTCAATTTTGGATCGCGACCAGTCTGCCTTTGAAGTAAAGCGGATCCAGTCCCGGAAATTGGTGACACCGCCGTTTCTCGATACGGATTTGGAGACAATGGAAGAGCTGGTATGCGGCGCAAGATGAACCATCTTCGCGCCGGTATCCTGAAACTGATTCCTTGAACCCACCGCAATGGAAATGCACATGCCATGTGCGTATTCCCCGGCCAGTATGCATGCAGGATATTTCATGGAGATGCGGGATCCGATATTTCCATCCACCCATTCCATGACACCGTGTTCTTCTACCCTCGCCCGTTTGGTGACCAGATTCAGAATATTGCCGCTCCAGTTCTGGACACTGGAATATCTGCATCGAGCGCCTTTTCCGACAAAGACCTCAACAACCGCCGCGTGCATGGAATCACGCGAATACTGGGGAGCCGTACATCCTTCCACATACGAGCACTCTGCCCCGTCATCGACAATGATAATGGAACGCTCAAACTGACCCATGGATTCTGAATTGATCCGGAAATAGGACTGAAGCGGTTTTTCCAGCTTCACGCCGGGAGGAACATAGATGAAGCTTCCGCCCGACCATACCGCGGAGTTCAGCGCCGCGAGCTTATTATCGGACGCCGGAACAATCGTCGCAAAGTATTTCCTGAACAGCTCAGGATACTCCCTGAGACCGCTGTCAATATCCAGGAATATGACGCCTTTGGACTGCACCTCATCCAGCATGTTGTGATAGACCGCTTCGGATTCATACTGAGTTGTCACACCCGCAAGATATTTCCGCTCCGCTTCCGGAATACCGAGTTTCTCGAAGGTATTCTTCACTTCCTCCGGTACATCATCCCAGCTGCGCTCCGCCTCCTGGCTGACCCGTTTGTAGTAGGTAAAATCCTGAAAATCGATTTCCGAAAGATCCGGTCCCCATTCCGGCATCGGCATCTTCTCAAACTGATAATAGGACTTCACACGGAATTCCGTCATCCATTCCGGCTCATTCTTGATTCTGCTGATGGTGCGGACTACCTCTTCACTGATGCCCTTTCCGGTATCGAAAATACTGATGTCCTTATCGACAAAACCATATTTGTAGTCTTCCTGGGAAGTGAGAATATCGCTGTTTCTGTTTTCACTCATGGCTGTTCTCACTTTCTTCTATCATCTGACTGATCGCCTTCCAGCCGATTGTCGCGCATTTGATGCGGTTTGCCTGGCGGTATACATTCTTCATCGCGACTGCTTCCTCAAGCATGCCCGGATCGTATTCCTTTCCATCCAGCATATTCATGTACTGTTCAATGATCGCCTTGGCTTCCGCGACCGTCTTGTTGCGCAGAAGATCGGTCATGATGGAAGTGGAGGATGTGGAAATGGTGCAGGCAGTACCGTCAAAACGGATATCCCTGATCACACCGTCCTCAATGTCCGACTGTACGGTAATATCATCAATACAGCTGTCACTCGACATATGAACCTTCCGGTATTTCATGTCTTCCGTCAGACTGTGGTGATGCGGATATTTATAATGATCCATGATCAGTTCTCTGAGAACCTCAGGATCCTCCAGCATCTGCAGATAATCACTCATAATGATGCCTCCTCAGAAGAAAATGCCGATCGCATTTTCCAGCGAGATATCCGCGCACGCGCTGACGCAGCGGTCTACCTCTTCCTTTGTGTTGTAGAAATAAAGGGATGCCCGGATCGTACTGTCCGTGCCGATCACTTCATGAAGTATTTTTGCACAGTGGTTGCCAGAGCGGACTGCTATGTTCCTTGAGGCAAGGTACCCGGCCGCGTCCTGGGAAAAGACGCCTTTCGCGTTGAAATCAATCGGTCCATAGAGATTGTCCGGATTGTAGATTTCTATATTCCCGAGTTTCTGCATCTGTTCAAGAAAATAGGCCCGCAGTTCCTTCTCATAGGCATGAATCTCATCGAGACCGATCTCCATCAGATACTCACATGCTTTTGCGGAAGCGATCACCCCTTCAATGTTCGGGGTTCCGGCTTCGAATTTGGAGGGACCCTTCTTCAGTTCATAGGTGCATTCCTTCTGAAAACGGGCATTCATATCCCCTCCCATGAAGACCGGGCTCATGGCATCGAGAAGCTGCTTTTTTCCGTACAGGATTCCCACCCCGCTCGGACCGCACATCTTATGAGCGGAAAAAGCGAGAAAATCAATGTCCAGATCCTTTACATCCACCTTCATATGCGGGACTGCCTGAGCGCCATCCACAATGACAAGAGCACCCTGGGCATGCGCCATTCTGGAAATCTCCTTGATCGGCTGAATGCTGCCAAGCACATTGGTCACCATCGCCACTGCCACTGCCCTGACTTCCGGTGTCAGAGCTTTCGCAAACTCGGAAAGGTCAAGATTTGCCTGATTGTCCAGGGGAACATAGCGTACTTCAACGCCATATTCCTCCTTCATCCGAAACCATGGCAGAAGGTTTGATGCATGTTCCGCCTCGGTTGTAAGAATCACATCCCCGGGCTTGAGAAAATCATGTCCGAGCCCCCAGGCAATCTGGTTCAGACTCGCGGTTGCGTTATGCGTGAAAATGATCTCCTGACTGCTGCAGTTCAGAAGCTTTGCGAAAGAACCTCTGGCCCCGTCATACAGGCGGTCGTTGAGAGAAGCGATCGCGTAATCTCCGCGATGCACATTGGAGGTATGAGCGGTATAAAAATCATTCACAGCGTCAATGACGCACTGCGGCTTGAGGGTCGTAGCACCATTGTCAAAATAAACCAGTTCCGGATGTGCTTTCAGCATCGGAAAGTCTTTCCGGATCCTCTGAACATCCATCATAGGCTTTCGATCTTCCTTTCCAGTTCCTGAGCAAGGGTGGTGCGCAGTTCTTCATTCCTTATCACTTCCGTTACCGGAAGAAGATATCCGGCAGAGATCAGAGCAGTGCACTGCTTCATCGTAAGGCCCCGGCTCATCAGATAATACAGCTGTTCATCATCCACTCTGCCGATTGACATCGCGTGACTTGCCTCAACATCGTTTTCATCAATCAGAAGCTCCGGGAGAATCGTCGCGCTCTGGCCTTTGGCAAAACTCATGGACCGGCTGGTCTGATGACTCTTTGCGCCTTTGGCATTTTTGACGATCTTTCCGATGGCATCAATCATGAGTTTTCCTTTTTCGAGCACAACCGCAAAGTTGCGGATTTCCCCGTAGGTTTTCGGAGCGAAATTCACAACCTGGATCCGATAGTTCTTGACCTCGTTGATCAAGGACGCGGTCAGAACTTCAGCCTGGGCATTTTTTTCCCGCAGGGCTACATAAACGCTGCGGTCTGTCATTCCGCCGCTGCACTCCCCATACGCTGATACAAAGCGGGCATTGCCGTTTACTTCATAGCTTTCATCCGTTCTGAGCGTCTGCCTGCCTTCATTCCAGAAAACAAGAGATACATCGGAAAGAGCTGACACATGCCCGCGGATCCGCAGACTTTTCGCTGAAAGAATACGGAAAAACGCCTGACATTCCCCTTCCGCACTGATGGAAAGATCCAGATCCCGGTCACTTTCAATGACAAACTCTTCGAATCCTCCGTTCAGCCGGATGTCCTCACTGACATGAACGGTTCTCATTTTCTGCCCTGTACTTTCTGTGAGACTGCGCAGGCACCGATACTGACAGCGGTACGTTTTTTCGCAGCGGCTTCACTGGCAGGCTGAACATTATACTCTTTATAAATCCAGTCATAGCCTTCCTGATCAATCTTCCTTGCCAGTTCCGCATCCCCTTCCGCGACAATGACACCATCCACCAGAACATGAACAAACTGCGGCTCAATCAGTTCATAGAACCGTTCATAATGCGAAACAACAATCAGACTCAGCGGGTACTCCTTCCGCATGTTGTTGATGGCACGGGCAACAATGTGAAGCGCGTCCACATCGAGGCCGCTGTCCAGCTCATCGAGCATTGCAAGATCCGGTTTCAGAAGCTCCATCTGAACAATCTCGTTGCGTTTCTTCTCACCGCCGGAAAATCCTTCATTCAGAAACCGGTGGGCAAGATCTTCCTTCATTTCAAGATCCTTGATGGTCTTCTCCATGGACCGGATAAACGTAAACAGAGGAACCGGTGATTCCCGCCGTACATTCATTGCGGCTCTGAGGAAATCACTGTTGGTTACTCCAGGGATCTCCTGAGGGTACTGCATCGCCAGAAACAGGCCGGCCCGGCTTCTTTCATCCACCGACATGGAAAGTACATCCTGTCCATCCCAGGTAATGGATCCGGAAGTCACTTTATATTTCGGATGTCCCATCACTGCCGCAAGCAGCGTGGACTTTCCGTTTCCGTTCGGTCCCATCAGGGCATGGACTTCCCCCTGTCTCACTGTCAGGCTGACACCCTTCAGAATTTCCTTTTCCTCCACCTCTGCATGGAGATCCTTTATCACAAGTTCTTTCATACGTGTTATTCCTTTTACTCCTAACGGATTATATCACAGGGGTTTCACGGCGTCTTGTTTAATGTCCTCGGGTTTCGCAGAGAAGAATCTTCAGGAAAAATTCAGATAAGAAAGAGAGATGGTAAATTGCAAAGTAAATGGACAGGGAATATAATTGAAAAGCGTTTTTCAATAGGAGGAACTATGAGCAGTTTTATTAAAAAGAACTGGTTTGTCAGCCTTCTGATTGTCGTGTTCGCAGTCATATCGATCTACTACATCTATGACACGAACAAAGGCAAGCTGAAAGGTAAGACAGCCAACGGAGAGGATGTTGTATATTCCATCAACGGAACCGATGTCACAGCATCCATGTATTATGACAGCATGTTCAAGAGCAGCGGAACGAGTGCCCTCATGCAGGAATTCATGCGCGCCGTCAGCAATCAGTCCATGGAGGCTACCGAGGACATGAAGACCTGGGCTTCCCAGCAGGCAGCGTCCATCATTTCCAACTATCAGAGCAATTACCCTTCCAACTACAAGGATGTAATCGCTCAGAGTCTTCGCTCCATCGGCTATAAGGGCTATGAAGACCTTGAAACCTATCTGATCGATTACCGCAAGCAGAATGAACTGATCTCGCAGTACGCGGACAAGCACTTTGATGAACTGAAGATCCGCAACATTTCCTACCTGCTGGTCAAGTTTGAAAACGGTGATTCCGGTGAAGGAACTCCGACCGAAGATGAACAGAAACGGCTGGACGCGGTTGACGCGGCATTCAAAGCCGGCAAGGAATTTTCGGAAGTGGCCAAGGAATTCTCCGAGGATCCAAGCACTTCTGAAAAAGGCGGCGTACTCGGTACGGTTGACGCCAACACCACAACCCTTGACAAGGCATTCCTGGAAGCCGCGCTGAAACTGAAGGAAGGCGAAACCAGCGACTGGGTCTATTCCAGCAGCTTCGGCTATTTCCGCATTCACTGCAACGCCACTACTCCGGAAACTCTGAAGCAGGCTTATATTGATCAGAACAACGTTCTGGAAGGAACGGAAGTAACGATGTCCGAGGTTTACAGTTCTCTGCTCAGCAGCTACGATACAACCCTTGCCAACAAGGCCCTCTGGGAAAAGGGACAGGAACTCGGAATTACCTTCACGGATGAAGCAAATCTTGAAAAACTGAAGAAGTATATGGAGGTGGAATAAAATGAAGAACATGAAGCGTTTTCTGCTTTCCGCTTCCTGCGCTCTGCTTCTTGTCGGATGCAAGGACGCGTCCGCAAAGCTTCCCGGCAGCAATGAAACGGTTATGACAGTTGGAAATATGACCATCACCAAAGGTGAGCTGTACAATGTACTGAAAGCCAACAGCGGTGCCGGCCAGGTAGTCAGCGACGCCGAAAAAGCGGTCACGAGCGCCGAGATTGAAGTCACAGACGAAATGAAGGAAAGTGCGGAAAGCACTCTGAGCATGTACAAGTCCATGTACGGAGATTCCTTCCCCAGTTATCTTGAATCAATGGGCATGACGGAAGAGGAATTCAAGAATGATTCCCTGATCCCTTCCCTGCAGGCAGACAAGCTGGTCGAAAAGTATATTGACGAACATTTTGACGAGATCTGCGCAGCCTATGATCCCGTTCAGGCAACCGTTCTCACCTTCACTGCCAAGGAAGATGCGGATGCGGCCCTGTCCGCATTAAGAGACGGCAGTAAGGATGCCGCAACGGCAGCTTCAGAGAATAACAGCACTTCCACCGGAACACCGGAAATCGTGACAACGAATACAACCACCTATGATTCCTCGGTTCACTCCGTGATCCGCACTTCTTCGCCGGATGATGGATGGGTCCTTCTTCCGGGTATGGACGGATCCTCGTTCTATCTGGTGAAAGTCAATTCCCACACCCCTGCGGATTTCAAGGAAGATGCAATCAAGAGTCTTTCCAGCATCGGTGCCGTCACTTCAAACTCCACCGATTACTACTACCGCAAGTATGGATTCCATGTCTATGACATTGAACTCTACAACGCATTGAAGGAATCCAATCCGGATATGCTGGTACAGTCCAAGGCAGCCCCGACACCGCTTCCGAGCGCTGTCCCTGCTGTATCTCCGGCAGCCAGTGAATCGCCTGCGGCCAGTGAATCGCCTGCGGCCAGTGAAGCTCCGGCCGCATCCGCTACACCATCTGCTTCCCCGGCCCAGTAATCACACGCCTTCCTTCGGGAAGGCTTTCTTTTTGGTATAATAGTCAGCGGAGGAAACCATTCATGTGTATTTTCTGTGATATTATCGATCATAAAATTCCATCTTCAATCGTCTACGAAGACGACGACGTCCTGGCAATTCTTGATATCTCCCAGGTCACCTACGGTCACACGCTTGTCATGCCCAAGAAACACGTCAGCTCCGCGCTGGAAGCGGATCCATCCACTGTCGCGAAGGTTTTTACCTGTGCCGCTCAGCTTGGCGCAAAAATCAAAAAGAACACCGGTGCCGCCGGCGTAAATCTTCTGGCCAACTGCGGGGAAGCCGCCGGTCAGAGCGTGGATCACATGCATTGTCATATCATCCCCCGGTTCAATGAGTCGGATGCGATCCGGATTGAATTTCATCCCGAGGGAGAAAAAGATCTGAACGAAGTTCTTCAGACTGTTACCGCCTGAAAAAGGCAGTCTGCCGATCCCTCCTTTGGAAACTGTCGGCGGGTGGATACCAAAGATACCACAAATTCTTCCATCCCTTCATTCCCTTCGAATGAAGGGGTTTTACTGTTTACTCATCCGGGTTCAGAACCTTCTTTTTTTCATCAGGAGGATCCCGCTCAGGCAGACTGTGTGAGAGTTCACTGAAACAGGCCTCAGCCCTTTCTTCCCCGGACTGTCATAATCAGCGCAATACTGGTATCCCATTGTTTTTCACCATTGCGATACAGACGGATCCGAAGGTCATATTTCGCATTCACGGCATCTATTGCATTCTTTGCGGCGGAAGAATGCATGGACTGAATTGCTTCGAGATCATTCTGCCTCATCGCTTCAATCATTGTTTCGGCCATCCGGGAAGAATACTTCGGCGAATCCGGCGTCAGATCGATCAAACAATATCCGACTGTAACATCCACAAACCCGTTCTGTTCCATGGAACGCGGAAGTTCAGCCTCTGATAAAGCATATTTACCGACGTTATTCTTTTCCAGAACATCATCTGTGTGCGGAACACTTTCCCAGAACTCTTTTTCTTCCGATGTCATTTCCAGACACGGTGCCGTACAATGGATCCCTTTTCTCGCAGACAGACAGAGACAGATTCCCCCTGGCTTCAATACGCGTCTTTGTTCATTCCAGAAAGCCGCTGGCTCGATATGTTCCTGAACAGTATGGGAGATCACAACGTCAAAATGATCATTCTCAAACGGCAGATGGGCTGCGTCTCCTTCCATGAAAACCACATCTTTTATTGTTTTCTCTGCAAATGCGATAAAGCTGCTGTCTCTGTCGATGGCTGTGATCTGTGCCCGGGGATACCATCTGTGCATGGCTTCCGCCAAAGCACCGGGACCACATCCTATTTCCAGAATTTTCAGTTCTTCATTCTCTGGAAGACCGAATACCCTGTCATACTGTGCAAAGAAACAATCATCAAATCTCAGTTTCCTGCTGAGATACAGTGTCATAACTCCCTGTATCTGATCTGACCAAATATTGTTCATCGTTTTTTCTCAGCCTCTGTTTCAAGTTCCTTCCTATTCAACAGCCGGTTCTGTCCGGCCCGGTTCCCGGTTCGTTTTTTTCGCTTCCAGAGTCTGAATTGAATTCCTTCAGATGATTTCTGAACATCTTTCAGTTCAGCGCCTGTCACGGGCGGTGTGTTTTAGCGGCAGAGCGAAGAGAAAGCAGACATCAGTGATCTGCTATTTATCCTGTCATTTTCTGAAGGGATCTTTCCATCCGCTTCTGTAAACCAGGGAATACCAGCTGCTTCTCCATTCGGATATGAAATATGATATCTGAGACTTCCGCAGACGGTTCATTCACATCCTGCAGATCTTCCTGATCCGGATATCTCCGCATCATTGCACAGCCGAAAAAAGAATCCGCATTCCATTCAGACTCTGCCCGGAATGAATCAGACAGAAATGAAAAACCATTCCTGATTCCGGAATGATTCTCTGAAGCGGTCTGCCCTGGAACGCTCAGTCAGATTGTTTTTCAGCTTCCTGTCTGTTTTCCAGACTGACGCCAAGCCGTTCCAGCATGACTGTCCTGGCCTTTGTTTCCAGGGTATCATCCAGCGGATCAAGTGAAACATCGCCATAGTTCCGCCGCAGGCCGCGTCTCACAACCAGGTCGGCAATCATCGGATTCTTCGGCAGCAGAGGACCATGCATGTAGGTCGCGAGCACCTGATCGTTCAGAAACCCCTCGAATTTTCCATTGAAGGTATTTCCATGCCCGTATCTGACACTGCCAAACGGAAATGATACATTCTCCGTCTGCCCGCCATGGTTTTCAAAGCCCACTGCGAGAAAGTGTTCCCCATCCATGTTCACTTCGACGGCAATATTTCCGATACAGCGATGATCCCGGTCACTGGCAACGGTATAGTAATCAAAAAAGGAAAGGCACGGAACGGTGTTTCCGTCCTGATCCCGGTAATACTTTCCAAACATCTGGTAGCCACCGCAGATCAGAAGAAAAGCAGTACCGGACTTCATGGCTTCTTCTATCCCCTCTCTGCGTAAGAGAAGATCCTCATAGATCAGATTCTGTTCCCGGTCTGCGCCGCCGCCGAGAAAAAAGATATCATAATCGGATATGGTACGGATCTCGCCGATGGTGCAGGTATCGACAGTCAGATCGATGCCGCGCTTTTCACATCGTGTCTTCAGCACCTGTATATTTCCCTTGTCTCCATAAAGGTCCATGAGGTCATGGTACATCCAGAGCACTTTCAGTTTCATGAGCGGTGCCTCCTTGCCTGACGGCTCAGAATCCCCCGGGTTGGATGAAGCGCCGTATAAGTCGCGATCACGAAGCTTTCCATCTTCTGATCATCCAGCCAGGCAATCGCGTCGCGTGAATCCTCAATCACCCGGATTCTGTCCTCCAGCCCTTCGTATTTCAGACGCAAGGCCATATCATAGGCCCTTTGTCCGGAACAGACAATCGTATGAATCAGCGGATCATTGAGCCGTTCAAAATGAGCGTCCCAGATCCAGGAGATATCGGTTCCGTCCAGGTCATTGTCGTTGAGAAAAATACAGATGTTCTTATCCATCGGCTGGGCGGTGATGTATTTCATCACCTCATTGGCACCGGTGGGATTTTTGACAAGATTGATGGTGCAGGGTGATGAGAGATTGAATACCTCATTCCTGCCCTCTTTCAGCTTATAGGTTTTGAATACCTCATTGGCCGCCGGCAGATTCAGACCCAAAGCCTTGAGCAGACAGAGGACGGCGGCACAGTTATAAATCGCATAGCCGGAGTTGATAAAGGAATGATAGGTAAATCCGTCTGCCCGGAAAGTCTCATTGTCAAAATTCACTCTGTCGACATACAGATCCGGCCGGATTTTTCCAAATCCATCATACGGACAGCGAAACCGTCCGATATGGGAATACTGATAGAAATCATAGATCAGGGGACGGCCGCACCGCGGACAGAACTTCCCTTCACTGGCCTCATCACTGATGTTACGTGATTTGATGGTTTCAGCCATGGAGAAGCAGTGTACCCGGGCTTTTTTCGCATGATCCGCCAGCCGCAGAGAATTGGGGTCATCGCCGTTCAGAATCAGATCACCCTCAAAGTTCTCCGTCAGTTCCATGATCTTCCGGATGATCGTCTCCAGTTCTCCGGCGCGGTCCAGCTGATCGCGGAAAAAATTCGTGATCACCAGAGCGGTAGGATGAAGCCGATGAAATTCCCGGTAAAGCGTCAGTTCATCCACTTCCAGCACAACCGCGTCTGCCTGTATTTCATACCGGTCATTCGATCCGGCCGCCAAAGCGGTCGCAAGACCGACGTTCAGATTATCCCCGCGATGGTTGCAGAGAACGGAAAGACCGTTTGCCTTCAGAGCCTCTGCAATCAGATTCATCGTCGTAGTCTTTCCATTGGTTCCGGTCACAAGAATGACCTTGTCCGGCATATGGAAACGGGAAAGAAATTCCGGATCCATTTTCAACGCCAAAGTACCGGGCAATGAACCTCCGCGTCCGGCTTTTGACAGGATCTCATGAAGTTTCTGTACCATGAAAAGACGAATACTCATAATCACTCATCCGCCTTGTAAAACTGCCGGTTATCCATCGAAAACAGTTTTCCGGTCCACTGACCGGGCTTGACTGTCTCCATTGCCTTTTTCAGGGTGTTCATGCGGGCATCCATGTTGTCAATCAGATTCAGTGCCTCCGCTTCAGGAATTTCCGGAAGAACCGGAGATCCGAATTCATGTTTGCCATGATGGGAAAGAATCATATGCCTCAGAAGAAGGGTCTCCTCGCGATCCGTAAGATTCAGAGCGGCCGCTGTTTCCATCAGCCAGCCATGACAGATCGAAATATGACCGATCAGCTTTCCTTCCAGGGTATATTCATTTGAAACAAGTCCGCCCAGTTCAGCAGTCTTGCCAAGATCGTGCACCAGCACACCCGCGATCAGAAGATCCCGGTTCAGAATCGCGTACTGGCCAGCCATGGTTTCCGCAAGGTCTGCCATGCCCAGGGTATGTTCCGCAAGTCCCCCCAGATAACTGTGATGGATTCTGGATGCGGCCGGATAATCATAGAATGCCTTTCCGACCCGCTCAAACATTCCCTTCACAAGCGCACTGAGCACCGGGTTGGTCAAAGAGGTGATATATCCTCCGATTCTGGCTTTCAGCTCACCGATTTCCACAGGAGAAGCCATGACATATTCGGAAAGATCGATCAGATCCTGATCCAGATCCGTAATCCGGTTGACCCGCAGCTGAAGCGCGTTATTGTAATCCAGCACTTCAAAAGCCAGAAACTGCACATGCCCTGCCTTGGCGGCCGCCATGTCTTCCGGTGAAACATCCCAGAATTTTCCATCTATGGTTCCGGTATTATCCTGCAGGACAAGATTCAGGTAAGGTGCGCCCTTCTGTGTCACGCCCTTAACCACGCTCTTGACCAGAAGATTCATCTTATACCGTTCTTTTTCCTTGAAATCTCTGATCTTCGTCATCCGTTCCACTCCATTTCATCCAGTATGACATAGATGTTTTCCGGCCGGTAGCCCTGTGCGCTGCAGTAGCGGAATACCGTGTTGCGGAGTTTTGTCCCGTCATACTTTTTCTCATAATGCTTCTTTGCTTTTACCGCACACCGCCGCAGGCTGTCCATTTCCTGCATCTCATCCTCTTCAAAATTCATGGACGCAATCACCTGATCCGAAAGATCCGAACCAAATCCATGCATCATCATCTTTTCCTTCAGACGGCGTTTTTTCATCATTACGCTGCGGTCATGAATGGATGCGGCGGCTTTTTTTGCATAAGCGGCGGCGGTTTCAAACTCATCATCGCTTCCGCCATCGAGATGTCTGCGGACCATATCCGCCGGAATCCCTTTTTTCTGCAGGCTGCGGACAATGCGCTCCTCACCGAGAAGCTTCAGCTTCATCCTGGAAATGTTTTCTGAGCAGTAGCGCTCATCATCAATGTAGCCCTTTTCCTCCAGCCGATCCACAATATCGTTGATGGTTTCAATATCACAGGAGGTATTCCGGGTGAGCCAGTCATACATCTCCTTCCGGGTCCGATCCCTTACAGCCACCTTGCGCATGCAGGACTGCCAGGCCCGGACAGCTTCTTCCCGTTTTTTCAGCGTCTCAATCATCGAGCCGCTGATCCGCATGCCCTTGCGCAGTCCCTCATTGAAATAATCATCCATCGTAACGAGAATCCGCACATCTTCCTTCGAGCGTCCCTGCATATCCGCCAGGAATACCTGAACAATATCATCCTTGACCTGAACATCCTCAATCATCATCAGTTCACTGTAGGTCTGGATGGCTTTCTCATATACTGCCATGGCGTTCTGGTAGAACTGCTCGCTGCTCAGCGGCTGAATCTGCTTCAGGGCATTTTCCTTCATCTGATTCAGTGCGTCTTCGGACATTTCCTTCACCCACCGGAGTTTTTCCGCAAGATCCTCCGCGTCCGTAAAATACCATCCGGTCCGGCCGTCAATCAGAAGGTTTTCCAGAACCTCATCACGGCGGGAAAGAAGCGGCAGACCGCTGGCCATCGCTTCATCAAATGTCATGCCCTGGGTTTCTGAAAGCGAGGCGCTGACAAAGAAATCCGCGCTTCGGTAATAATCCGCAACTTCATCCGCCGGCCTTGGCCCGGCATAGTGAATCACGCCTTCCATGTTTTTCTGTTTCGTGTACCGCTTCAGACGGTCAAGATCCGGTCCTCCTCCGACAATCAGAAGTCTGATATCCGTACCGTTGTTCCGCGCCTTCTCAAAGCCGTCAATCACTAGATCCAGGGATTTTTCCTCAGCAATTCTGCCAAGGTAAAGCACCAGCCGCTCTGTTTCTGATATTCCAAACTGGCGGCGGATTTCCGCGGTGCGGGCAGGATTCTGAAGGGATGGTGAAAACCGTTCAAGATCAAGACCGGTCGGAACAACATGAATATCGCTGCGGATGTGATATCGTTCCAGAAGTTCCTTCGTCTTCTGGCTGGGTGCGATGACTTCAACAGACGAGTCTCCATAGAGTCTCGAAAGCCAGGCCACCCCCTTCTGAAGCTGACTGTCAATCCGCGGAGAGTTCAGAAGATTCAGATAATGCGTATAGTCTTCATAGGAAGTGTGATAGGTACTCACAAGCGGAATATTCAGCTGCTTGGAACAGATTCGAGCGAACATTCCCACTCCGAATTCTGTCTGACAGTGAATCACATCGAGATTCAGTGCCCTCACTTCATTCAGCGCGTTTACATGAATCGGAGTTGTCACCGCATATCCATAGAGGCGCTTGATCGTCACTCCGGCAAGCCGCAGGATCGTATGGTCTTCATTCCATTCCGCCCATCCGGTTCCTGCCCGGGTACATACGACATACGCCTGATGTCCGTGCTTCAGCAGTTCCTGAAACAGAATATTCGTACTGTTGGCTACGCCATTGAGATCCGGCGGAAATGTATCGCTGAACAATCCTATTCTCATATCCAAAACTCACTCTTTCTTATTATAAAGGCTTCAGGCATTCGCCGCATCGCTTCGGTTCTTCGCAATCAGAAAAACAAGAGCCCCAATCATCATGTCGAAGTAATAGGTCATAAACCTCCACAGCAGCATGACCATGCGTACATCCAGGGGCTTGAAAATCGTCCCGAACATCAGAAGGAAAGTCGCCTCCGTACCGCCGCTTGCGCCGGGCAGAGGAATAAACGCATTGATCATTGAAACAAAGGAAGAAAGTGTAATCACATCCAGCAGAATACCGGGCTTCATCGGAATATGAAGCGCCCGGGCACAGAAGTACGGAATGGAATAATAGACAAGCAGCCGCATCAGATGGGCAAGCGCAACCTTCGCGACCATCTCCTTATGCTGCGAAAGAATGTTCACCTCATTCTGAAACCGCTCCAGATACTCATTCAGTGAGGAAAGTGCTTTTTCCTTATCTTTGACAAGGTGAAGCTTATGGCCGATTTCAATCCCGCGGGTAGACAGCCAGGTATAGAATTTCGGAAACTTCACGAGTGCCCAAAGGCCGACTATGACAACCGCATTGACCGCGAAGCCGAAAAGAACAATCACAAAAAACTGCGAATACTTCACATAGAACTCACGGAATTTGAGAAGAATCAGAAGAAATACCGAAACTACCATGGTGGTCTGATAAATGATGAAATTCATCCAGAGCACGCCTGCCGCTTCCGTCATCGGAATGCCCTGCTTGCGGAATATGAAAATCTGGGCAAACTGACCGCCGCTCGCGCTTGGAGTAATCTCATTGAACAGCCCTCCGACAAAAGCGTTCTCCACTCCCTGCAGAAAGGTGTATTTCGGAAATGTCAGGTTGCATTCCAGTTTGATCGCGAGACCGGAAAAAAGCCGGATCGATATAACCGCAAGAACGGTAATTCCGATCCAGAGTTTGTCAGCCCGTTTCAATGCCTCGAATATTTCCTTCGGATTATCACGGATCGTAAGATACATCACCAGAGCCGCAATTCCGATAATCAGAGCAAAGTTGAAAATATAACTGGAAAACAGTTTTTTCAATGTCTTCATGACAGTTCCTATTATACTCTTCACAAACCGGAAAAAAACAGGTACCGGAAGAATGCGGCCATCCCCTTCAGAGTTCTGAATCTCTGAGGCAGACGGTTCCTTTCATCTTGCAGCCCCGGTTTATGGATGCTCAGGATCAGGATGGCTGATCCACAGAGGAAGGAATCGGATAAGGACCGGTATTGTCCGGAGGCGTGCACAGTCCTTCCGTTCCGGAGGTGATGATCCAGCAGCCATGTTCATCTGATCCATAGTTCCAGCTGCCCTCATATTCAAGATCTCCCTCACTGGCATTGACGGTATAATTCACAGCTTCCGCATTCCGCCACTGCCCGCTGTCTTTCTCTCTTGCTTTTGCGTTCCAGAATTCCAGGGAACGGGGCCAGGACGCAAAGCGGGGTTCAAAGTTTTCCACAAAGCCGCAGACACTCTGAATGCAGACCTGTTCAAGTCCGCTGTCAAAACAGAAAAGCCGGATCTTTTCATTCTCCTCGATATTCAAGAGAGTGAGGTTATAGAGTTCGGTTCCGGATTCCCCTGTGCTTTGTTCCAGAAGAAACCGGTAATCCGTATCAGTCTGCCAGTCATAGGGATAGATGCACTGCACAAAGCTTCCTTCCCCGGTGTCTGTCAGTTCCTTCCCTTCCCTTCCTTCCGGATACAGAACCTTAGCCTTGATCATGGAAACATTTCCTTCATAATCTTCACAGAAAGCATTCCAGAGCGTCATGATCACCGCCTTTGTGCCGTCGTCAAGAACCTGAAATCCAAAGTACCCGGACAGTTCCTGCCCATAGTCAGTTCTGATCTCTTTATAGGATGGATGCATTCCTTCCGTATTCAGGCTCCATACAATCGGACAGATATAGGTTCCGGCAGGATCGTGACTCATCCGGAAATCCATGGAAACCGCAGTAAAGAGGCTTTCTTCATACTGAGGGAAAAAAGCGATGTATGGAGAACGAAAACGGCCCGCTTCCGCAAGCTGTTTTTCATCCGGCATCTTCATGGCAAGAGACCAGTCTCTTCGGAATGAAGAACCCGCTGATCCATCGGATGATTTCCTGCTGAGGCAGCCGGCATTTGTAGTAACAGCCAGCAGTCCTGACAGGATGAACGTAATTCCTTTACGGAATCTGTTTTTCTGATTCATCAGATCCTCCCTTTTTTCCTTTTCTCCTGCATGCATGATTCCCGGCAATTTGATACTGAATCCTTGGAAAACGGACTTCTGAAAGAGGGACTTCAGCAGTCCGTACCTTCCTGAACCGATTCAAGTTCCTCATCCTTCAGAATTCTGCCGTCACAGACGGCTTCATAAACCGCCCGAAGCTGTTTTCCGACCCGCTCTATCGATCGTGTACATGCGACTTCATAGCCTTTTTCAACAGTGGATGGAATCCGCTTTTCCATGCAGTCGCGGATCAGCTGGATAAACTCACTGTTGGAAGAACCTTTGTAGCAGGAGATGCCGTTTTTCAGCCAGGACTTGAAAACACCGATATCCCGCACCACAACCTGCTGGTGACTGGCCAGCGCTTCCAGAACAACTATGCCTTCCGTCTCCTCATAGGACGGGAAAAAGAACAGATCCGCGGCCTGATAGGCACCCTGAATAATCGGTCCCTTCACATAGCCGGGAAACCGGCAGTTTTCCGGATGGTGTTCAATCGCTTCATTGATTTTGGCGGGAACCGCGAGCGGATTCAGCTCTCCGAACCAGATGAACTGATACTCCGGCATCGCTTCCGCGACCTTGATAAAATCCAGGATCCCCTTTCTCTCAAACGGCAGGCCGACCCCAAGCACAATCCGGGTGCTGTCATTGAGATGAAAGTACCGGCGGAAGGATTTCTGCTTTTCCTCATTCTCAGCATAAAGCGGCAGTTCAATGCCGTTGGATACGGGATAGATCGGAAGATCAATTCCATAGTTCCGGATCAGCGATCGGGAATATGGGGTCGGAGTGATAATCGCATCCGCCCTGGAATACAGATTGATCAGGGTCCGTCGCACAATCGGACTCATGATGTTCGAAAAGACAAAACTGTTGCGGAAATCCTCCTCGGTGCTGTGGGCATGATAAATGACTTTCTTGCCAAGCTTTCTGGCATGGGCAATGATCGCCTCGCTGTTCAGATAAACGGTATTGATATGAAGAATATCATAATCATCATCCCATGGGTCGGTGGTGTACTCTACACCCGCCGAGGTCAGGGCCTGTTTCTGATGCTCAAAGGCCCGGCCGATGCCGGAGGTCTTGATCAGACTTTCACTTTCAAAATAAAGCAGTACCTTCATGTCTTTATTCTAGTACGATTCTCATTCTTCCGACTATAAAAACGGGCTGAATTGTTTCTGAATGAAAAAAGGAAGCCCTCAAATGAGAGAGCTTCCTGTCAGCAGATCAGTTTCAGCCTTCCTGAATCCTGGCCTTGTTGACGAGCTTGGTGTAGCGGGTCTTTGCGTCGGACAGAGTCTTCGCAAACGCTGCTTCTGCGGCTTCCTGACCCTTGAGCTTCGGCAGGTTGAAATAACGTGCCTCGTTCATCAGGAAATCGTGGAACTTGTCCCAGTTCGGTTCCTTGGAATCGATCTGCAGCGGCTTTTCGAGACGCGGGTCATACCGATAGAGTGTGACATATCCGCATTCAACAGCTGCCTTCTGGACCAGCGGTGCCTTGATGAGACCGCCCTTGATACCCTGCTCTGCGCACGGGCAGTAAGCGATGACGATGGAAGGTCCGTCGTAACTCTCAGCTTCCTTGAGGGCCTTGATGGTCTGTGCCTGGTTGGCACCCATGGATACGGACGCTACATAGCAGTGACCATATTCCATGACGATCTGACCGAGATCCTTCTTGGCGAGTGCCTTTCCTCCGGCAGCGAACTTCGCGATGGAAGCAGCCTGAGAGGACTTGGAGGACTGTCCGCCGGTGTTGGAGTAAACTTCGGTATCGAGAACGAGAACGTTGACATTCAGGTTGTTTGCCATGACATGATCAAGTCCGCCGTAGCCGATATCATATGCCCAGCCGTCGCCGCCGACGATCCATACGGACTTGCCGACGAGATCGCGTTCCATCTCGAGGAGGACTTTGACTTCCTCAACCTTGGAATCCTTCAGATCCTTGACGAGCTTGTCCTTGAGAGCACGCTGTGCATCACGGTCATCCTTGGCAGCGAGGTAAGCCTCGAAGTCTGCCT
>CAMNFS010000002.1 GCA_946537255.1 uncultured Erysipelotrichaceae bacterium | reverse complement strand
ACGGAGGGGACACGCCCTTCCGGCGGATTCTGTACCGGATCATGTGGCTTTTTCCGGGAAAGAAGAAACACTAGTTCAGAGATTCATCTCCTTCAGCCATTTCATGGACTGTATGGCTCCCTGCCGTGATACCTCCGGTTCGAGAGAACAGGCGTCCTCATATGCGCCTTTTTTCAGCACCTTGAAAACAGATGGATAATCCAGATCCCCTTCCCCGCACGGCACATGAATGAATGGTTTCGGCCGGACCGCGGGATCATAATGATAGTCCTTGACATGCACATGACGGATTTCAGGCAGAATCTGCCGGACTTCCGATACCGTATCCCAGCCGAGATATTCCTCCGGCACGTTTTCCTTTACCGCCCGGTAGGAATTCGCCGGATCATAAAGAAGCTTCACATTGTTTCGATCCACCATGCGGACCAGTTCGAGAGTCATCTGTCCCTTGGGAAGATGGGAGTACGGACAGTTTTCCACAACCAGTGTCACCGGCCAGGAGGACGCGGTATCCGAAGCCATGCGTATCGCATCCGCGATCCTCATCATATCCTCCTTCGTTCCAAACGGCGGCTTCCGGTTTTCCGGAAACCGGAACGGAAACAGACGGATATTCGGGCATTCCAGCAAAGACGCTGTCCGGCAGGCATTCTCAAGCCATCGCAGATGATCCTTGACGGTTCCGGTCACCGCGTGGAAGGAATCACTGAATCCCCTGACTTCATCCCCTTCCCTCAGCGGGCAGAGAAAAAAGACCGTAGAGGCAAGATCGGAAACCTTCAGATCATACTTCTTCAAAAGCGCCCTGACCGTATGAACTTCTTCCTCACTGAGCTGTTCGATGCTTTTCCCAAACACATTGTGAAGTTCGACATACGGAAATCCCATTTCATGAATTACAGCGAACGCCTCTTCAAGGTCAGAACTGATCTCATCGGCAATGATTGATTTCTTCATTGCTTCATTCCTCTCTTTCTAATTTCGGAAACAGATCCAGAAGATCACTGAGGCATTGAATGCGTTCAATCTCTACCGAAACTTTCCGGAATCCGTGCGGCCAGTACCAGATCGGCCGCATCCCGGCACAGTGCGCTCCGTACATGTCATTGAGAAACATGTCACCGACATAGGCGCATTCCCGGGGATTCATATGCATCTTCTCCGCCGTCAGAAGGAATATTTCCGGATCCGGTTTCTTATATGGTGTCGCGCCGCTGATCACAACCGCATCGAGAAGATCCGCGATCCCGCTTTTCTCCACTTTGCCGGACTGTCCTTCCACGGTACCGTTGGTCAGAATACCAAGACGGTAACCGCGGTTTTTCAGCTCATGAAGCACCAAATCCGTATCATCATAAACCGCAGTATTGCGCCATTGATGCTGAATCCAGTACTGCTGGATATCCTCACCGATGTCGATGCCGAACTTTCCGAGAATTCTTTCTCTGACATAATCCCGGCCGACTTCCCCGTTCTGATCATAGACCATCATATGCTGGACAACCGCTTCTCTTTTCCACGGGTCGAGATCCGGATATTTCAGATCCAGTACCTCGCAGAACGTTGTATAACTGTAGATTTCCCGGTTTCCGATCGTATCATCAAAATCAAATATGACTGCTTTTGTATTCATAATTTTCCCGCCTCGAGGAAATTGTACAAAAGTTGCCGCTTCCTGTCATATCCTGCCCTGTCCCGGCGTGGATGATTCCTTTCTGCAGTTTCTGTTTTCTTCCATGAACCCGGACCTTCATTTTCTGTGCCAGGAGTTTTCCAAAAAGGACATGGACACACCATGACCTCACTTTCCAAAGTAACAAAAACAGGCACTGCCGTACCTGCCTCTCTTCTTTCGATCTCTCATATTCGGCTCGTGTCATCATGAATCCAATCAGCCTGGATAAATAACGGGATCGAAGCTGTCTGGAATGTCTTTCTTTGGCACGTACATTCCTGACTTTTTCTGCCCGCATCCGCGTTAAAGCCCGTTTGATCAAAGGGTGATTACTGCAAAGCCGCCTCCTGCCCCTGACATATTACCGGTTCATAGATTCTTCTCCCTTTCATCTGGAAGGAACGGTATACAATCACCCGGTCAATCTGCGTGCATGTTTTCAGCACCGCCAGGGAGGAAATATCCACATGGCTGATTTTTGCCCGCACAAGCGTGACGTGAGGAATAAAGACCGATGCCTCCGGCGGAAATCCGCGCGCCTGAAATTCCGCATGAAGCCGTGCCCGGTATTCCGCAAGTGCCTCATTTGGCTCTGAGGCAAGGACAATGGTATCTCCCCGGCCTCCCGCAAAATTTTCCAGATGGTCAAACACCAGCATGCCCGCATGCAGCGGGACAGCCGCTGCGGCCGCGGCCGCTTCCTGACACCGTTCATTCGGAACATTTCCAAGATACGCAAAAGTTACATGAAAATTTCTTTGGTCAGGATAGCTTCCCGGTATCGTCCTTCGCATCTGATCCTGGATCCGCACACATTCATTTTCTGTCTCTCTGCTTACCGCAGCTGCCGCAAACAGAATGGAACTGTCGTTCTTTTTCATTGATTCCGTCCTTCCTCATGAAAACTGAAAAACTCCGCCAGACTGTTCTGATATAATTCCGGATTCTCGGAAGAAGAACTGGCATGAACCGCGCCGGGTATCAGAACGATTTTCTTTTCGGAACGGCAGGCCTGATAATTACGGACACTGTTTTCCGGAGGCACAAAATGATCCTCCAGACCATGAAGAAAAAGGACCGGAACAGAAGCTTTCGCCAGCGCGCTTCGCGCATCCGCATCCCGGAAGCGGAAACCGGCAATCAGAAAGCAGAAGAACCGCATGAAGTACATCAGAGGATATGGCGGAAGGTGAAAGGATTCCTTCACCCGCACCTCGAAAATATCACCGATGGAAGTAAAGCCGCAGTCAGCGATCATCCCTTTCACGGAAGCCGGCAGCTTCTGATCGGCTGCCATAAGGACCGTGGAAGCGCCCATTGATATCCCGTACAGATAGATCGGAAGCACTCCGGAGTGGATGGAATCCAGATACTCACTCCAGGCACAGATATCGTTTTTTTCCTTCGCTCCGAATGTCACGTATTTTCCTTCACTTCTTCCGGAAGCCCTCTGATCAATCAGAAGAAGATTGCAGTGATGATCATGAAGCCAGCCCGAAACAGCCGCAAAATCATGTTCCGGCTGACCGCGGTATCCATGCACGCAGATCAGAACCCGTTCCGGGCTTTCACATTCAAAATACCGGGCCGAAAGTTTCAGACCGTCCTTTGAAGAAATGGAAAGCAGTTTTTTCGGCTGGGATTTCAGCCAGTCATACTGCTTACTGTGCATGGTCCTGTATTTTTCCCATGGCCTGAGGTCGACGGATGACGGGGATTTCTTTCCCGGAAGAGGAGCACCGTTCCGGGTAATCGCGAACCGGAAGAAAAAGGCACCCGCAGAAAACATCACGATGAGAAAAACAAGTACTGCCCATAAAACGAGTTTCATCATGAATTTATTCTAGCGCCTCCGTCCTGAAAAACGAAAGACTGCTTTTCTTCTGACGCTCTGCTAGGATGTTAAAGGGAGACATGCATATGATCAGAATCGCTGTAATCGGGCCCGGCGCCATTTCCCGCCGGTTCATGGAAGGCATGCGCGATATCAATGACGCCATGACATCGGCCTTTGTTTCAAGACATCCTGAAAACGTCAGGGGATACGCCGCACAGTATTCCGTTCCGCGTATTATGACTCTTACTGACTTTCTGAGGGAAAAACCCGCGGATGCGGTATACATCAGCACCCCGAACAGTACCCACGAGGCACTGATCTCTGCCTGTCTTTCAGCCGGTCTTCATGTGCTGTGTGAAAAGCCCGCTGTTCTGACCGCGGAAAGCTGGATGAACCTGTTATCAAAGGCATGGGAAAGAAAACTTGTACTGATGGAAGCACAGAAAGCCCTGTATCTTCCGGTTTATCAGACCATCCGCGGATGGCTGAAAGAAAACAGGATCGGAACGGTGTCTTCTGCCCGGGCCGGATTCTGCCGCAATGATCACCATTCTGTGGATGCCTGGCGCATGTCCGGTCCAGGATCTGGTGCTCTCTATGATGTCGGCTGCTATCCGCTTTCCGTTCTGATCGGACTGTTTCACCCGGACCATTCGGAAACTGAAAGGGAAATACTTTCCGAGCAGAATGGCGTACCGCTTTCCGGGACAGTGACCATGAAAAAGGAAGGGCTGAAGCTTACGGCTGAATATTCCATGGTTCAGGATGGATTCTGTTCCCTGGAGGTGTATGGTACAGAAGGAACCATCAGCTGCCCACAGTTCTGGAAAGCCAGAACCTGTACACTGAGCGCGGAGCGGGAAGAAGTGTTTTCATCTTCTTTCCGTTCGGAATTCACATTTGAAATTCAGACCTTCATTGACCGGATTCAGAAGGGAATCATTCAGAATCAGGAATCAGAAGAGATCAGTATTCGGGTACTGGAAATTCTATCAGGATAACGTAAAATGCTAGTTAGAGAACGGAGGATCACATGGCAAATAAAATCTGTGATTTCTGTCTCGAAGAAGGACGCGGACTGTTCCGGCAGCCGGAGTCACTTCCAGACGGACACTATATCTGCAAGAACTGCAGGAAAACCATACAGAAATACAACCTGCCGGTAAAATATGATCTGTTTCAGCTGCTTGTCACTGCTGAGCCCTATATGCGGGAAATGATGATGGGAGATTATCTGGAACATCACAAGCCCGCTGATGTCATAGCGAAATATTTTCCGATTCAGACCATGCGCATGCATGAAGGAGAGCACTGTGTGAATGTGCGGGAGGCTTCCATTACGGTTTCCTCAGTCCAGATACCGGGAGTTCCGGCTGTCACCAAGATCACTGACATCGGAAGAAAGGATATCAACAATCTGCCGAATGCCCGGAACGAAAGCGGAACCACGGAAGCCGAGGGCGTACTGTATGAAACAGACGCAGCCCTGTACTTCATGTCCAAGATGTTCATCAACGTCCATCGTCTATCCAGCATCGTGACCACCCACACGGATACCGAAGCCGTTCATGTTCTGGAACACGGACAGGAATACACCTATCACACCCCGAACGCGGATCTGTTTCATCTTCGTTCCAATCTGTATCACATGGCAGTCAACGCGCTGGAGAACAAGAAAAAGAGCCTGATCTATCTTGCCAGCGAAAACACGATGACACTGACCTCAGGAAGATACAGTGTTCCGAAGAATATCAAAAGCGGTGTCTACTGGGTGAATCCGGTGGATGAAGCTGACCTCTCCGTACGGGACGCCAACGGCAAAGTACATTATGTCAAACCCGGCCGGGTGAGGCTTGACGCCGGCAGCACCCTTGAAGTCAATGGCGAATATCAGCTGCGATACAACAAACGCGAAGAACCGACAGAAGAGAAATGACGCGCATCCGCGCGTTTTTCTTTCTCTCTTTTTTGCAATGACACAGAGGCTGTGGTACGATCAGAACGATTATTTTTCTGAAACGGCGCAGGTGGGATGAGTGAAGCAATTCACTGGTCATCCAGAATAGGGAAACAGGTGTGAATCCTGTGCGATCTCGTCACTGTGAACCGGGTGTTTCCGCATAAAGAGCCATTGGGAAACTGAGAAGGCTGCGGGAAGAATACACGGAAGCCAGGAGACCTGCCTGCGTCCATTCAAGAGTGAGCCACGAGGAATTGGCAGCGCTTGTCAGGAAAGTTTTTTCCGCATGTGCTGTCTTCGGCTTTTTAAGGAGGAAAGACATGAGGAACAAGAAAACACAGGCTGTACTGATCGGAACCATTCTGCTGGCGCTTCTGCTTGGAGCGGTTTATTTTCTGAACCGTCCCAGAACAGCAGAAGGCACGAAGCATATCACGGTTGAAGTAACCGACGATCACGGTCAGACGACGCGTTATGAGGAGAATACCGACTCCCAGTATCTTGCGGCTGCCCTTGAGGAGCTGACGAAAAACAGCAGCTTCACCATGGAAACCCAGGATGGGGACTATGGACTGTACATTACTTCCGTCAATGGCCTGACAGCGGATTTCAGCAAGGATCAGAGCTATTGGGCAGTTTATGTAAACGGTGAATACGGCAGCTATGGAATCAGCGAGCAGCCTGTCACCGATAAGGATGTCTACACGCTTGCCTACGAGAAGTAAGGAATGAGAAAAAAAGGATCGGTATATCATCTGGTCCGGATTGCGGTGATGACCGCCCTTCTGGAAGCCGCAAAATTCGCTCTGAATTCCATTGCCAATGTGGAACTCATCACGCTTCTTCTGATGACCTATACAAAGGTATTCGGGTGGAAGGACAGTCTGAAGGCCGCCCTTCTGTTCGCGGCGATTGAAACGCTCTGGTGGGGTGTCAGTATCTGGACCATAACCTATTTCTACATCTGGCCGCTTCTGATTCTTCTGGAACATCTGCTGAGAAACTGTCAGTCCCGTCTTCTGCACGCCTGCGCTGCCGGTATCTTCGGACTGCTTTTCGGGCTTTTCTGTTCGCTTCCCACCCTCATCATGAACGGATGGAATGCGGCAGTCGCCTGGTGGATTGCGGGCATCCCATATGACCTGGTTCACGGCATTTCCAATTTCATCATTGATCTTCTTCTCTTTGAGCCCTGTGTGAAAGCGCTGAGACGCCTCAGCGCATCCCACCGGACGGATCCAGAGACAGAAAACGCATGATCACTGAACATGCGTTTTTTGAAATCAGACTTCGGAAGAAAGCCGTCAGTTCATCCCTGACGGCAGCTGAATCAGTTTTTCTTCCAGGTGCTTCTGGAAAACAGAACCAGAATCGGGAAGATTTCCAGCCTTCCAGCGAGCATGTCGAAGATCATGACGATCTTGGACAGGGGACTGTAGGCCGCAAAGTTGCATACCGGACCTACCGCCGCAAAGCCAGGGCCGATATTGTTGAAGGTTGCCATGACGGCGGAGAAATTGGTCTCCATTGAGAATCCATCCAGTGACAGAATCAGGAAAGACAATACGATGATGGCCGCATAGGCGATCAGATAGCCGTTGACGTTGTTCATGACCTTTTCATCAACGGCGCTGCCGTTCATCCGCACCTTGCGGACTTCGGACGGATGCAGGTTGGCATGGAAGTTGCGGCGCAGACTCTTCATCAGAAGAAGAAGCCTTGCGACTTTCATACCGCCGCCGGTTGATCCGGCACAGGCGCCGCTGAGCATCAGAAACAGAAGAATCGCTTTTGAGAAGGAAGGCCAGAGGTCAAAGTCCGTTGTCGCAAAACCGGTCGTGGAAATCACCGTCGCAACCTGAAATGCCGAATGCCGGAACACTTCCTCCGTGGTTGCGTAAAGACCGCTGATATTCCAGGCAATCAGAAGAATGCTGGAAACGACAATCATGATGTATAGACGCAGTTCCTCATCGAAGAACACTTCTCTGAACCGCTTCAGAAGCAGCAGATAATAACAGCTGAAATTCACTCCGAACAGCAGCATGAACACGGTTGTGACATTCTGCAGGTACGGACTGTAGCTCGCCATGGAATCCGCCCGGACCCCGAAGCCGCCGGTACCTGCCGTCCCAAAGGCAGTACATACCGCGTCGAATACCGGCATTCCGCCCAGAAGCAGAAAGAGCAGGTCCAGCACCGTGAGCACCATGTAGAGAATATAGAGAATCATCGCTGTCTGACGCATCCGCGGCACAAGCTTTCCTACCGAGGGACCCGGTGACTCCGCTCTCAGAATATGCAGGGTAAAGCCTTCGTTTTTCCCGGCCAGAGGAACGACCGCAAGCAGGAATACAAGAACTCCCATGCCGCCGACCCAGTGACTGAAACTGCGCCAGTACAGCAGTCCTTTGTCCATGGCTTCCACATCCGCGAGAATGGAGGATCCGGTTGTTGTAAAGCCGGAGACCATCTCAAACACACAGTCCACATAGGAAGGAATTTCCCGGGAGATATAGAACGGAAGCGCTCCGAGCAGAGAAAGCACCAGCCAGGCAAACCCGGTCGCGACCAGTCCCTCCTTGGCATAAAACCCGTGCTCGCTTCTGCGGGTAAGCACCCAGAGAATACCGCCCACCACCAGAATGATCAGCTGACTTTTGAGAATCGCAAACGCCGCATTCATCTCATGATGAACCATGGAAATGCCCCATGCCGGTATCATGAACACTGCTTCAATCAGAAGAAGCGGCGCGATAATGCGGCCGATCAGCCTGTAATTCATCGCATACCGCATAGATCAGTCCTCAAAGATATCGTTCAGCTGCCGGATCTGGCTGATGCTGGAAGTGACAACTACCATTGTATTTCCGACAGCGAAACGGGAACTTCCGGAAGGGATCTCAATCTTCCTGTGATCCGTGATGGCGCAGATCAGGACATCGTCTCTGGTTTTGATATTCCTGAGCTGTTCTCCGACATGTTTCGTGTCTTCCTTGACTTCAAATTCAATTGCTTCGATTTTTCCGCCGCCGATTCTGTGAATCGTAATCGCGCCGCCCTCCTTATGCTGGATGGCCCGGACATAACGAACGATCGAAAAGCTCGCCAGTTCCTTCGGAGAAATAACGGACCCGATTTCCAGAGAGTCCAGAATCTTGTTGTTTTCCGCGTGGCTCAGCTTGGTGATGACCTGAGATACATTGCGGGTATGGGCATACAGGGAAATGACAATATTCAGTTCATCCATGCCGGTGAGCGTGACAACGGCATCACTGTAGCCAACCCCTTCACTGTCAAGAAATTCCTGAGAACTCGCGTCACCTTCCACAATCGTCACATTGGGAAGCTGAGAGGCAAGTTCCTCGCAGCGCAGGTGATCCTTTTCGACAATCGTGCACTCCATGCCGGTATCCTGCAGTTCCTGAACCAGATAGTAGCTGATTTTTCCGCCGCCCATGATCAGTACCCGCTTTGCCTTCTTGGCAATGATGCCGAGATTTCTCAGAAGGTGGGTCAGATTCTCTGTGGCGGCCGTGATAAACAGCAGGTCGTTTTCCCGGATGGTAAAATGACCGTCCGGCATGAAGGTTTCACCGTTTCTCTGAACCGCGCACACCAGCACCTTGGTATGAATAATATTAGGAAGCTGGGAAAGGGTTTTATTCTTCAGGGGACTGTTGGCGTCCACCTTCAGTTCGACAATATCCGCGTTTCCCTTGGCGAAGGTATCGATGCTGAGAAACCCGGGGTATTTCAGAAGACGGGCAATTTCATGGGCAGCTCTCTGTTCCGGATTGACTGCCAGTGACAGACCGAACATATCCCGCATCTCATATGCCTGATACCGGTATTCCGGATTCCGGATCCGGCCGATTGTCACCGCCTTCGGATTCATCCGGTGAGCAGTAAGACAGGTAAGCATATTGACTTCATCTCTGTCTGTCGCCGCAATGATGAGATTTGCACTCTTAACGTCTGCCATTTCCAGCACCGCCATGCTTGCGGCGTTGCCAAGTACGGTAATGACATCATATCTCTCCTGAATATCCTCCAGGACATCCGGATCGAAATCGATAACGGTCAGTTCATGTCCTTCTCCGGAAAGCTGCTCCGTCAGTGCCGAGCCGATCTTTCCGCCGCCCGCAATCAGAATTTTCATACTGCACACCTCTCAAATAGAAAATCCGTGTTACTCCATAGATTGTACTGCGAATTCAAAGAAACGCAACGATCCTATATTCGAAGGCTGACCCAGTCCCCCTGCCGGAAACGGAGGGAAAACAGAACAAACCGGCACAGCTGATCCGCCAGAACTCCCATCCATATTCCGGAAAGGCCCATCGGAATCACACTTGTAAGCAGAAACGTTACGCCGGTGCGGATGACCGCCGCCGCAATCAGCGCAACCCGCATCGTATACCGCACATCTCCCGCTCCCCTGAGGGCCCCGGCATAGATCACCTGGGAAATCTGGAAGAAGTCGATGATCATGATATATCGTGTGATCAGAACACCCATATCCAGAACTTCCTCATCCTGAAAGAAAAGACCGAAAATCTTTCTTCCGAAAACCAGAAGAAGGACCGATACGCAGAAGGCAATGACAAGACCTGTCCGCTGACAGAGATTTCCATACCGCCGGGCCTTTTCCGGCTTTTCCTCTCCAAGACTGCGGCCGATCAGGGCAACCGCCGCCGACTGCATGCCGTCTCCCAGCGAAAAGGTCAGACCCAGAATGTTCATTCCGACATTGTGGGCCGCAAACGCATTAGTGCCAAGTCCGGCCGCGATCACAGCAGTATATACAAAGCCGATCCGCATCGCGATGTTCTCGAGAAACAGATTGACGGCAAACTTCAGAATACTGACAAGAACTTCCATACTGGCCTGTATTTTTTCCCTTGCGATCAGAAAGATGGAAAGATACCCCTGCGGCCGAAACAGAGAATGGATGGAAAGCAGGGCTGCCACAACGGTGCCAAGCACCGTAGCGATCGCTGCCCCCTTCAGGCCCAGTGCCGGAAAGCCGAAATGACCTTCGATCAGAAGATAATTGAAGAGAATATTGATCAAGGAAGAGGTGACGTTGGTAGTCATGGCGATACGGGTATTTCCGCTGCCGCGCTGTGCCGCATTTATGACAAGCGAAATGACATTGAACAGCATTCCTTCCTGAATGATATTGAAGTACAGAACAGCCGGATCGTGCGTATCCGGGCCGCTGCCGCACAGGGAAATAATCTGTGAGGAGAAAAGGACCGTTGCGCAGGAAATCACGATACAGGCCGCTGCTGTAAAGTAAACCGCGGTCAGAAGAATCCGGTTCGCCTCCTTCTGCTCCCCCTGCCCGCGCCGACGGGCAACCAGAGCCGAAACAGCGATATTGACCGAAAGAAAAACCGCCAGGGAAATGAATTTCGGCTGTACGGTCAGTCCGACAGCCGCCACCGCGTACGTACCAAGAGAAGAAACCATCAGGGTATCGATCATCCCGGCAAGAGAAATGAAAAAACTCTCCAGAACAGCGGGCCAGGCCATCCGGAGTGTTTCCTTCAGAAGTGCTGCGGTGCTTTCTTTTTCCATTGCCTGTTTATCTTACTTCTGTTTGAGTCCTCTCTCAACCGCTGTCTGAACTTTTTCTTCAAGAAAAAACAGAGGAGATGCTCTCTCCCCTGTTCTAACGGAAATATTCAACTGCCCCGCGGAACAGAAGTTCCTGTGTTTTCAGATCCGGAATGTTCTGATAGAGGCCGTTGCCGCTTCTTTCGCTGTGTCCCATCTTGCCGAGAATTCTTCCATCCGCGGAGATGATGCCTTCCACCGCCATGTAGGAATTGTTCGGATTGAAACGGATATTGCTGGTGGGATGTCCCTCAGGATCCACATACTGGCATGCGATCTGTCCGTTCTTCACAAGCTGATCAAACAGCTTCGGTTCGCAGATAAACCGGCCTTCCCCGTGACTGATGGCCACATGGTGAATCTCACCGGTCTCAAAGAAGCTGAGCCATGGAGAGCGGTCTGTCGCGATTCGGGTTCTTACCAGCATGGACTGATGCCGGCCGATGGAATTGAAGGTCAGGGTCGGGCTGTGCTCATCCGTATCCACGATATGTCCATACGGAACCAGACCGAGCTTGATCAATGCCTGGAAGCCATTGCATATTCCAAGCATCAGACCCTCGCGCTCATCCAGAAGCCGGTGCACCTCGTCCCTGATTTTCGGATTGCGGAAGAAACTGACAATGAACTTACCGGATCCGTCCGGCTCATCACCGCCGGAGAATCCGCCTGGAAGCGCAATGATCTGACTTCTGGCGATCGAGGCCGCGAACCGGTTCACACTGTCTTCGATTTCCTCCGAAGTACGGTTGCGGATGACAAATATCTCCGCCTCGGCTCCATACTTTTCAAATGCCGCGGCGGTGTCCCACTCACAGTTGGTTCCGGGGAATACCGGAATCAGAACATGCGGATGTTCCGTCACGTATCCTGCATGCATGGGTTTCTTCTGCCGGCAGCTGAAGGCAGGAATCTGTTTTTCCTCCGGCTGCTTCAGATACGGGAAGACCGGCTCCAGTTTTGCCTCCCAGAGACTCTGCAGTTCCTCCATGGAAAGAATCTCCAGCCCTCTGGACAGCACATAAAGATCTGAAGTCGTACCGATTACTTCCGCATTGACAGGAAGCTCGGCCTCATCCTTCACCTCCATCACAAATGCGCCGGCCGCGTCTTCAAACAGCGCATCAATGGAAACCCCGCTTTCAAGGTGTACACCGATGCCGTTGCCAAGACCCATCTTGAACACTGCCTCGGCGATACCGCCTCTTTCAAGCGTACGGCATGAAAGGACATTTCCCGAAGCGATCATCTTTTCCGCTTCACGGAAAATCAGATTCACGCTTCTGTATTCCGGAAGCCCGTCAGAATCCCGATCCGGCTTCAGAAGAACGATGCGGTGGCCGCTGCCCTTGAACTCCGTGGAAAGGATGCGGTCAGTGGAGGAAACAGAAACCGCAAAACTGACCAGAGTCGGAGGAACATCAATATTCTCGAAGGTTCCGGACATGGAATCCTTTCCTCCGATAGCCGCGACGCCAAGCTCCATCTGTGCTTTCCACGCGCCCAGCAGCGCTGCCATCGGTGTGCCCCAGCGTTTTGGATCCGTGCCGGTATGACCGAAGAATTCCTGCAGGCTCAGCCAGCACTTTTCCTGACTTCCGCCCGCCGCAATCACTTTGGCAATACTGGTAATGACCGCTTCCTGTGCTCCAAGAAACGGTGAGACGGAGGAAACATACGGATCAAATCCCCATCCCATCAAAGAACAGGTGGTTGTTTCCCCGCCCAGAACCGGAATCCGGCAGACCATCGCCTGAGACGGAGAAAGCTGATATTTTCCGCCATAAGGCATCAGCACCGTACCGGCACCGATCGTAGAGTCAAACCGCTCCACCAGGCCCTTCTGGCTTGCAACATTCAGATCGCTGACCAGGTTCTTCATCCGTTCCGTAAAAGAAAGATCCGATGGTTCCGTCTTTTTTTCCGGCATCGTGATTTCCGCATCCGCGTAACGTTTTGCGCCATTGGTATCAAGGAAGGCACGGGACAATGAGACAACCGTTGTGCCGTTGAGCTTCATGACCAGGCGCTTTTCTTCCGTCACCTCCGCGACAATCGTCGATTCCAGATTCTCTTCATCCGCAAGCTTCCGGAACTTTTCCGCATCCGCCGCAGCGGTGACAACAGCCATCCGTTCCTGGGATTCGGAAATCGCCAGTTCCGTTCCATCCAGGCCCTCGTATTTCTTCGGTACCTTTGTAAGGTCGATGAGAAGCCCGTCCGCAAGTTCCCCGATGGCAACTGAAACGCCGCCGGCACCGAAGTCATTGCATCGCTTGATCATCCGGGTCGCTTCCGGATTACGGAAAAGACGCTGCAGCTTGCGCTCTTCCGGAGCGTTTCCCTTCTGTACTTCCGCTCCGCAGGTTTCCAGTGAGGAAACCGTATGAGATTTGCTTGAGCCGGTTGCCCCGCCGCATCCATCACGGCCAGTGCGGCCGCCGAGAAGAATCACAACATCGCCAGGCATCGGCTTCCTGCGGATGACATTGGCGGACGGCGCCGCGCCAAGAACCGCGCCGATTTCCATTCTCTTGGCTACATAGCCCGGATGATAGAGTTCATGGACATGTCCGGTCGCAAGACCGATCTGATTTCCATAGGAGCTGTATCCCTGGGCAGCCGTCACTGTCAGCTTGCGCTGCGGAAGCTTCCCTTTCATGGTTTCTTCCGCGGGCGTCAGCGGATTGGCTGCGCCGGTGATCCGCATGGCCTGATAAACATAGGACCGGCCGCTGAGAGGATCGCGGATCGCTCCGCCAAGGCACGTTGCCGCGCCGCCGAACGGTTCGATTTCCGTCGGATGATTATGGGTTTCATTCTTGAACATCAGAAGCCAGTTCTCGTTCTTCCCATTCACATCCACCGGAATCCGTACGGAACAGGCATTGATTTCCTCACTCTCATCCAGATCCGTCAGCTTTCCCTGCTTCTTCAGAGCCTTGGCTCCGATCGTCGCAAGATCCCAGAGAGAAACCGGCTTGTCATTGCGTCCGGCATAGAGTTCCCGACGCTGGGAAAGATAGGCATCGAAGGTTTTCTGAATATACTCCGGTTCAATCCGGATATTCTGAAGAATCGTATTGAAGGTCGTATGCCGGCAGTGATCACTCCAGTAGGTATCGATCACCCGCATCTCTGTCACGGTCGGATCCCGTTTTTCTTCATCCCGGAAATAGGACTGCAGAAATTCCATGTCGGCCGTATCCATCGCCAGTCCCATGGACTGCCGCATTTCTTCCAGTTCCTCACGGCTTCTGCGGGTAAACCCTTCCAGAACCGGCGGAAGATCAGGAACCGCATAGTCCATGCGGATTGTCGCAGGTTTTTCAAGCGATGCCTCCCTTGCCTCAACCGGATTGATCAGAATCTCCCGGATCCGTTTCTGATCCGCTTCTGAAAAATCACCGCGGATATAGTAGATGCGTGCGGTGCGGACATCCGGCCGCGCCCTGCAGGTCATCAGCTGAATGCACTGGGCAGCGGAATCCGCTCTTTGATCAAACTGCCCCGGCAGGTATTCCACTCCGAGTACCCATTCATCCGGATCACTGGCAGGCGCCTTCTCATCATAAAGATTGTCGACCTGCGGCTCGGAAAGAACAGAAGCTGCGGCTCTGCGGTAGTCTTCCTCTTCAAGCCCCTCAAGATCATACCGGTTGAACACCCGGACGCCCTTGATTTCGCCATTGCGGAATACGGTTTCGAGATTCTCCTTCACCGCCTGCGCTTCCACGCCATAGGCAGGCTTCTTTTCTACAAAACAACGATAAACTGTCATGCGTTATTTCCTTTCAGCGCTTTCTGACCGATGTCGTGACGGAAATGCATCCTGTCAAAGGTGATCTCCTTCACGCCTTCATATGCCGTGGCCAGTGCCTGTGCCAGTGTCTTTCCTGTCGCACTGATGCCAAGCACCCGGCCGCCGTTTGTAAGATATTTTCCATTTTCCTTCTTTGTTCCGGAATGATAGACCGTCACGCCTTCATGCTGGCCGGCTTCATCCAGTCCGGAAATCACCTTGCCCTTTTCATAGGAACCCGGATAACCGCCGCTGGCCTCAATGACACAGGCACAGGCCGCTTCCTTCCAGGCAGCCATGTCAGGCTTCAGACTGCCCGATGCGCATGCACGCATGATAGCCAGCAGATCCCCTTCCAGCAAGGGCAGAACAACCTGGGTCTCGGGATCGCCGAAGCGGCTGTTGTATTCAATCACCTTCGGCCCGTCCGCGGTCAGAATCAGTCCGAAATAAAGGCATCCCGAAAACGGACATCCCTCCGCCGCCATTGCTTTCATGGTCGGCAGAAAAATCTCCTTCATGCATCGATCCGCAATTTCGGCAGTATAGAACGGCGAGGGCGCGATTGTCCCCATCCCGCCGGTATTCGGTCCCTCATCATTGTCATTGACACGCTTATGGTCCATCGATGACACCATCGGAACAATGGTTTTCCCATCCGTAAAGGAAAGCACGGACACTTCCGTTCCGCTCAGAAACTCTTCAATGACAACCCGGCTTCCGGATTCCCCGAATGCCCTGTCCACCATCAGATGCTGAAGGGCTGCTTCCGCTTCGGATTCATTCATCGCGATAATGACGCCTTTGCCAAGGGCAAGCCCGTCCGCTTTGATCACCGCCGGATAGCGGTTGACCGTGCGGATATGGTCCAGAGCCTTCGCAGGATCATCAAACACCTCATATCCGGCTGTTGGAATGCCGTATTTCTTCATCAGATTCTTTGCGAAAACCTTGCTTGATTCGATACGGGCCGCCGCCTGATCCGGGCCGAAAGCCGCAAATCCGGCGGACTTCATCGCGTCCACCATGCCCAGTGCCAGGGGATCATCCGGTGTCACACAGACAAAATCCACCTGCCTGTCTTTTGCCAGAGCGACCATTCCTTCCACATCCACAGCAGAGACCGCGACGCACTCCGCGTCTGCGGAAATGCCGCCGTTGCCGGGAGCGCACAGTATCTCAAGATCCGGATGTCCTTCCTTCAGTTTCCGGATAATGGCGTGTTCCCGTCCGCCTCCTCCTACTACAAGCACCTTCATAAAATGCCTCCTGTCTTTATCTCAGTGATGGAACAGACGGATGCCGTTGAATGCCATGACCATTCCGTATCTGTTCGCCGCCTCGATGACATTGTCATCCCGGATGGAGCCTCCCGGTTCCACCACATATCTGACACCGCTCTTGTGAGCCCGTTCGATATTGTCTCCAAACGGGAAGAACGCATCGCTTCCAAGCGCTGCACCGTCATTCTTTTCAAGCCATGCCTTTTTCTCATCTTCCGTAAACACCGCCGGCTGCTCGGTAAAGTAATACTGCCATGCGCCGTCCTTCAGGACATCCATATATTCGTTTCCGATATAGACATCAATGGCGTTGTCGCGGTCCGGTCTTCTGATATCCGCCCGGAATGGAAGATTCAGAACCTGGGGGCTCTGACGCAGCCACCAGTGGTCCGCCTTGTCGCCAGCCAGCCGCACACAGTGAATCCGGCTCTGCTGACCGGCACCGACACCGATCACCTGACCGTTCTTCGCATAGGCAACCGAGTTGCTCTGAGTATATTTCAGAGTAATCAGCGCAATCAGAAGATCCTGTTTCGCCTCTTCCGGAAGATCCTTGTTTTCCGTAACAATATTGCTTACCGCACGGTCATCAATGACAATCTCATTCCTGCCCTGCTCAAAGGTAATCCCGAACACCTGCTTGCGTTCAATCGGATCCGGGCGGTAGTTCACATCGATCTGCAGGACATTGTAATTGCCCTTCTTCTTGGTTCTGAGAATCGCGAGTGCTTCTTCCGTATAGCCCGGAGCGATGACACCGTCAGAAACTTCCGGCTTGAGAAGAGCGGCAGTATCCGCGTCACAGATATCAGACAGTGCCGCGAAATCACCGAAGGAGCTCATGCGGTCAGCGCCTCTTGCTCTGGCGTAGGCACATGCAAGCGGAGAAAGATTCTCCTGTTCGACAAAATAGATTTTCCGCTCCACTTCGCTCAGAGGCCGTCCTACCGCAGCCCCGGCCGGGGAAACATGCTTGAAACTCGCAGCGGAAGGAAGTCCGGTCGCGGCCTTCAGTTCCCTGACAAGCTGCCAGCTGTTCAGCGCATCCATGAAGTTGATATAGCCCGGTCTTCCGTTCAGTACGGTAACGGGAAGGTCACTGCCGTCCGCCATGAAGATGCGGGAAGGCTTCTGATTTGGGTTGCAGCCGTATTTCAGTTCAAGTTCATTTGCCATATGTTCAGTCCTCCAGATTTCTGTTATAGATACGTGTCCGTGTCTCGCCGCTCTCCAGGTCAATCACACGGGTGAACAGGGATACCTTGTTGTCAGGATTCAGCGCTTCCCATACATGGTCCGAGAAATCCTCGAACGGTTCCTTGACCATCTGCCAGAGCGTTGGTTCTCCCTCAAAGGAAGGAAGCGGATTTCCGTCGGTTTCATAAGTATGAATCAGATGTCCGAAGCCGGGAAGTTCCTGTTCGTAGTCAAAGAAATACCTGCGTACACTGTCAGGATTTCCTTCCGCGCTTTTCACAATTGCCATCGCGTAGGCATCACCGCGGACAATAGCCGATATCCGCGGGGTAAAATTCGGACCGTCCGGTTCAAAGGTCCTTGACCGAAGGGCATCCTCAAAGGTTTTTCCCTGTTTCAGATATTCCACAATGGTATCGGTCTGATCGCCGTTTGTCACCACCGTGGCGTCCTTGTATACCCGTACCGGCGCGTAGATGATCAGGCTCGGATCCACCATCTTCGACTCATCAAACGCCTCGGTGCGGATGCCGTCTTCCGTCTCCTTGAAAATGCGGTTGCGGCTGTTTTCGCTTCGGCCCATGATGAAATAGGCAATTCTGAGTTTCTTTCCGCAGGGTGTCTTGCCGATCGCGATGCCGCGGCCGGGATAGGGATTGTTTCTCAGGGTTTCAAATAAATCAACAGGTTTCATGTCCATTCTCCTCCAGTCGTTCACACATTATTCTTACCGCTTCAGGCAGAAGCTTCCACTCTGCCTGTTCCATTACTCTTTTCTGCAGGATTTCCGGTGTATCTCCATCCAGTACCTCCACGGCCTTCTGCAGAAGAATCGGCCCGCCGTCCGGAATCTCATTGACAAGATGCACGGTTGCGCCGGTAACCTTCACGCCCCGTTCGAGAGCTGCCTCATGCACCTTCAGACCATAGAATCCCCTGCCGCAGAACGAAGGGATCAGGGATGGATGAATATTCAGAATCCGGTTCGGAAAGGCCCGGATGAAGCTGCTGCCGAGAATCGAAAGATAACCGGCCAGCACAACAAGATCGATATCATGATCCCGGCAGACATCCGCAAGGAAACGATCCGCGAGATCTCCGTTTGTGTAGTCCTGCCGGCGGACCACCATGGTTTCAATCCCGGCCTGCTCCGCCCGCTTCAAAGCATAGGCATCCGCTGATGAGGAAATGACCAGCTTGATTCTGCCGTTTGGAAACTTTCCTGCTTTTTCACTGTCAATCAGGGCCTGCAGGTTGGTTCCTCCCCCGCTTACAAATACCGCGATATTCTTCACTCTCCATCAAAGATCACACTGTGATCTCCCTCCTCAACTGTTCCGATCCTCACCGCGTCTATTCCGTTTTCCCGAAGGATCCGCACTGCACGGTCGGCATCTTCCCTGCCGGTGATCACTGCCATGCCGATCCCCATATTGAAGGTATTGTACATGTCATGATCGGAAATGCCTCCCTTCTTCTGAATCAGGGAGAAGATCGGCGGGATCTTCCAGGCCCCTTTCTGAATCCGTGCGCTCAGGGTTTCGCCGAATGCCCGCGGCAGGTTTTCATAGAATCCCCCGCCCGTAATATGGGCAAGCGAATGGACCGGAACCTGCTCCAGAAGCTTCAGTACCGGCTTTACGTAGATCACGGTCGGCGTAAGCAGAGTCTCTCCCAGCGGCCTTCCAAGTTCAGCTTCATAGGCGGAAAGATCACAGTGCTCAATATCGAATACCTTGCGGACCAGCGAGAATCCATTGGAATGCACGCCGCTTGAAGGAAGACCGATGATGACATCTCCCGCCTGAACGGAAGCCTTGTCGATTATCCTTTCCTCATCCGCAATTCCCACCGTAAATCCCGCCAGATCATATTCATCTTCCGGCATCAGGCCCGGATGTTCCGCGGTTTCTCCGCCGATCAGCGCGCAGCCGGCCTGTACACAGCCTTCGCTCACTCCTTTGACAATCTGCGCGATTTTTTCCGGAACATTCTTTCCGCAGGCAATATAATCCAGAAAAAACAGAGGCTTTGCGCCGGCGCAGATCACATCATTGACGCACATGGCCACACAGTCAATGCCGACGGTATCATGACGGTCCATCAGAAACGCCAGCTTGATCTTGGTCCCCACGCCGTCCGTTCCGGATACCAGAACCGGCTTTTTCATCCCGGAAATCTCCGGCGCAAACAGACCTCCGAACCCGCCGATGGAATCCAGAACACCGGGGATTTTTGTCTTTGCGACATGTTCCTTCATGAGCTCAACAGATTCATAACCGGCTGTCACATCCACGCCTGCCGCTTTATAGCTGTCACTGTAGCTTTTACCCATATGTCCTCCAATGCCTTTCTTTTCAGAGCCGAACTCTTACAGTTTTTCCACTTCCGCCTGCAGAGCGGCGTCCTTTGCCAGAACCGCGTCATGCATGGCTGCCTTTTCCTTCTTCAGAACCTCCGCAAGAGAATCATCTTCAACCGCGAGGATTTCCGCGGCGAGCATGGCCGCATTCTTCGCCCCGTCAATACCGACCGATGCGACCGGGATTCCCGGAGGCATCATGACCGTTGTATAAAGCGCGTCCATCCCCTGAAGTGTCGCTCCAAGCGGAACGCCGATCACCGGCAGGGTGGTCTTTGCGGCAAGTGCTCCGGCAAGTGCCGCGCTCATTCCCGCCCCGGCTATCAGAACCCCGAAGCCGTTCTCTCTTGCGGTTTCCGCAAAACGTCCGGCCTCCTCGGGCGTACGATGGGCAGAATATACGTGCACCTCAAAAGGAATTCCGAATCCCTTCAGCGTCACGGCCGCCTTTTTCATCACGGACCAGTCACTGTCCGACCCCATAATAATCGCTGCTTTTTTCATGGCTCTCCTCCTGAAATCAAAAAAAGCCTGCGGTCACAAAAGCGATCACAGGCAGTCAGCTGCTGTTCTCTCAAAAATGCCGCGGTTCATACCGGCAAAGGTTTTCAACAGTTTGTGTGTTCTGTACAGGTACATCACAATTACTGCCCCTTTCCGCCTCACTGGGCATCCAATCCTTAAAGGAACAGGGTTATCGTACTGAATTTACTCCCGGTTGTAAAGGAATAGTTATGGCATTTTTCTTTCAGGCGCCGCTTTCCTTATATTAGGAACACTTTTCATGAGTGAAGCCGCGCTGCTTCTTCCCCTTCCAAAAGGCAGAATCCTGTTGCCGCAAAAAGCACATGTCTGTTCATGAACTGCCATTGCTGAACGGATCCGCTGTTTTCTATACTGAAAAAACCGAACAAAAATGCGGAGGATTTCTTCCATGAAAATACATGCTTTGCCTGTGACTGTCATACTGGCGGTATTCCTGTCGCTTTCTGCCTGCAGTCCGGGGGATCATATGATCGGTCCCCGTTCGGAAACTGCCTGGAAGGAATGGAACAGACAGCAGGAAGCTCTGAAGGAAACCTGGGGCGACACGGAAGTATATGCCTATATCCAGACCATCCTTAAGGATCTCAGTGAGATCAATGCCAATGTGGTTTTCCACGATGATTTTTCCGTTGATTCCGATGGGGAGGACCAACGGCGGCTGAAGCAGCTGTATGAGGACATGAAGTACAGCAGAACCCTTACGCTCCAGGAATTCCACGAAAAACTGAAAGATTCCAGTCTCAGATATGCCGTCGGCGGAAATACAGATCTTGAATCCATCTCAGAATCATCTGACGGCAGTTATGCGGTTACGCTGCTGTATTATCCAAACGCCGACTCCATGATGGCAGTCAGTCTTACGGTATTTCCGGATTCCGGCGGCTCCTTCCGGACGGAATTCTGAAAACAACGCTCCTGCAGGTTCAGGGAAAAGAAGAACCATCTGTATTCAGAAAGAGAGGTATGCCATGTACTGTGATCACTGCGGTCGGCAGATTCCCGATCAGGCACTGTTCTGCCCCGGGTGCGGGGAAAAAATCATCCGGATGGACTCGAAGTCTTTGGCCCGTGCTGAAAAAAGCGCGCAAATGGTCACAGAGAATATTCAGCTGTGCCCGGATGGCATCTATCGCTGGAGCTATGAATATGACATGCTGAAAAACCCGGTGATTCTCGGCACCGTGATGAAGGTGATGGGAATTTCCTTCGGCGCTGTTTTTCTGGTTGTCCTGATTTCCGATCTTCTGCAGGGAAGCGGTTCTTTGGCGGCCATGGTCCGGATGTTTCTGATTCTGGCAGCGGTCTTCCTTGTCATCACGCTTCTTTCGTATCTGATTGTCGCTGCGATGTATGGATGGAAGTATCAGGTTCTGTTTGAAATGAGCGAAACAGAGGTGTCACATATTCAGATGCCAAAGCAGTTCAGCAAAGCCGAAGCGCTTGGCTGGCTCACTGCCCTCGCAGGTGCCGCTTCCGGAACCACCGGCATGACCGCAGCCGGCCTGTCAGCGGCAGCCCGCTCCGTGATGACCACGGAATTCAGCAAAGTAAAATCCATAAGGGTGCGCAGGAATCATCATACGATTCATGTCGATCAGGGTCTCGACAGAAATCAGGTCTATGCCGAAGACAGGGACTTTGATTTTGTCAGGGAATTCATCATCAGCCGCTGTCCTGATGCGAAAGTCAGCTGAACAGAAAAAGCAGCCGGATCGAGGTACTGCCGCATCTGACTGCCTTTTATTGTGTTTTTCAGGAAGAAATCAGCGTCCGAAATCATCCTGTACCCGGACTACATCATCAAGATGTGGAGTGGAAACCTCGATGAACACTGCATCCTCCAGCGCCGTCACCCGGTGCTTTGCCAGCGGTTTTTCGTGCCAGCACTCCCCGGGACCGTATTCCCTTGTCACAAGGACGCCGTTTTCATCATCCTCTTCCACCGATACCCGGCCATTCAGCAGGTAACTGTGTTCTTCCTTCTGATTATGATACTGAAGCGAACAGCGGCTTCCTTTCTTCAGAAAGATTTCCTTCATTGCATACTGATCCGTTACCGCAATCCATTTTTCATAGCCCCAGGGCTTTTCCACAAATTTCACCAGTTCCTGTTTCATATCCTTACTCCATGTTTGCGTGGCGGCCGAACATCGTATCGCTGTCAAGACCAAGCTTCTCCATCAGAATCATGATCACGATATCAAGATAGATGCCTTCGCTCTGTTCAAACAGCGATCCCATCGGCTGAATGGATTTCACACTTCCCTGTACCGCGGATTTGGGTGAAACACCCGGAATCTCGATGACCACATCCGCAAGCTCACCGATCGGAGAATTCGGATTGATCGTTATCAGGGCTACTTTGGCTCCGACCTCCTTTGCCTTATTGGCATGATTGACCAGGGATTTGGTAGAACCGCTGCCGCTGCAGATCACCAGCAGACCCTTGTCAGTGATATTCGGCGTACAGGTTTCTCCCACCATATAGGAGGTTCTTCCCATATGCATGAGCCGCATCGCGAAGCCGCGGATCTGAAATCCGCTTCTTCCGGCTCCGGCGCAGAAGATTTCATCTGCTTCAAGAAGCAGGGAAACAAACGCTTCCGTGGCATTCACATCAATCGCACCGAGCGTCTGCTCGAGTTCCTTTGTGACAACTGCCGCGTATTCTCTGTTGTTCATTCTGTTCCTCCTTCCTGTTTCAGATGTTTCTTCAGTTCCTTTGCGGTCGCCGCCCTGTCCGCCGCATTGCAGATAAAGCCGCCGACCACAATGATCTCCGCGCCTTCATCAACAATCGCATCGATGGTATTCAGCTTGACGCCTCCCGCCACTGCCGGCCTGGCGTTTTTTATCACCCGGTTGAGAACCCGCAGCTCATCCAGCGGATCTTTTCCGGTTTTCTGAACATCAAAGGCTGTATGCACACAGATATAATCCACACCCATGGCATCGATTTCCTTTGCTCTTTCCGCAAGATCCGGTACCTCAATCATGTCCACCATGACCTTTTTTCCATGCCGTCTCGCGCTTTTTACAACCCCTTCAATGGTCGCGTTGTTGGAAACACCGAGCACCGTGCAGATATCCGCACCTGCCTCAAAGCATTTGTCAGCCTCATATTCCCCGGCGTCCATGATCTTCACATCCGCCAGCACCTCAATCTCCGGGAATTTTTCCTTGAATACCCGTACCGGCTTCATTCCTTCCTCAATCACAAACGGTGTGCCGACCTCGGCAATATCAATACTTCCTCTGGTTTCCTCAAGCAGTGTGAGGCACTCTTCCAGCGTCAGCGTATCCAGTGCTGCCTGCAGCTTCATATCTGTCTCTTCCTCCATCTTTCCGTCTCAAGAATAATCTCTGCCTTCTGCATTCACAACCAAAATTCTCTTTTTCCAAAAAGGAAACGGGGGGTATTTTTCCCGCGTTTTATGTTTGAAAGGCCTGAAGCCAGCAAATACCTGCCGCAGAGAGATTCCGGAAGTGATTGAAATTTCTCAGGACAGTCTCTTCATTATCTGAATCAGCTGTTCGATCTCTCTTTCTCCAGTTGCCCAGCTGGTGGCCAGACGGATCACGGTATGCTTTTCATCAAACGGTTCCCAGTAACTGCAGACCACATCCTCCTGCAGCTTTTCATATTTCCCGTTTTCAATGATGAGAAAGATCTGATTGGTCGATGTTTCAAACAGAAACCGCCAGCCCTGATCCACCAGAGCTTTCCGCAGTGTGTCTGCCATCCGCAGCGCCCGTCTGCCAAGCCGCTCATACAGGCCGCCGTCAAACAGGGTATCAAAGGAAACTCCTGCCAGCCTTCCCTTGGCAAGAAGCGCACCATGCTGCTTGATGACAGTAAAGAAATGGGGAATCAGCTGCGGCTTTGCAATCACCAGGGCCTCACCGATCACGGCGCCGCACTTCGTTCCGCCGATATAGAAGACATCGCACAGCCTGCCAAGATCCGCAAGGCTGACGGTATTCTCCTCACTCGCCAGCGCATAGGCAAGACGGGCACCGTCCACGTAGAGCTTCAGGCCGTAGGTATCGCAGATTCCGCGCAGTTCCGTGAGTTCTCCAAGTGAATACAGGGTTCCGTATTCCGTCGGCTGGGAAATATAGACCATACCCGGAAACACCATATGATCATGGTTTCCATCCTGATAAAAGGCTTTCAGCCATGCCGCAAGGATATCAGCCCGGATCTTTCCGTTTTCTCCGGCAACTGTAAGCACCTTATGTCCGCCGAATTCGATCGCTCCTGCCTCATGCATTGCAATATGTCCGGTATCGGCCGCGATCACTCCTTCATATCCTCTCAGAAGTCCGTCGATCACAGTCGCGTTGGTCTGCGTTCCGCCGCTCAGGAAATAGATCTCAGCCTCCGGTATCCCGATTGCTTCGCGGATTCTGGTCCTGGCAGATTCCGAATAGGGATCCTGTCCGTATCCAGCAGTCGGTGTCCGGTTGGTTTCCTGAAGACGGACAAGGATTTCATCCGCCATGCCTTCCTGATAATCTGACGCAAAATACAGTTTTTCTTCTCTCATAGTTTCATACCCTTTCTCCTCCATCATACCTGTTTTCCTTCCTGACTGCCCGCTCTTCCTCCTGATCCTCCGGCATTCCGATGCAATCCCGTTGCGAACACTGCCTGAAAGATTTATCCTTCTTTATATTAAGAAATTCAGAACGGATGACCTGCATGCAGGTCATCTTCCAAGGAGGTCTATGAGAAAAGCACTTCGTTACCTCAAGCCATACTGGCTTTCCGTACTCGCGGTCATTGCCCTGATCTTCGGCCAGGTGCAGTGTGAGCTTGCTCTTCCGGACTACATGTCCGGAATTGTCACCTATGGTATTCAGTACGGAGGAATTACCGACACCGTTCCCGCTGCCCTGCGTTTATCCACCTATGAACACATGGAACTGTTCCTGTCACCGGAAAACAGAACCGTTCTTTCGGACGCGTATGAGCAGAAACCGGTTGGAACTTCACCGGAATATCCATTGAATCAGAGCGAACCCATCTATGTTCTGAGAAATCAGACAGACCCGCGCCAGGAGGCACTGCAGAAGTCCTTTCTGATCACCGGCATGCTGGAAAACCCGGAGATTCTGAAAGCTTCCGGATTCTCCTCTTCCGAGCAGTTCTATGCCGCAGCCGCAGACAATCCGATGCTTGCGGAACAGATCAAGGCCGCTGCTGAGGAAAAGACCGGTCAGTATACCGATGACAATCTTCTCGGGGCAGTGCGCATTCTTATGAAACAGGAATATGCCGCCCTCGGCGTCAATACCGAAAGGATGCAGAACCGGTACATTCTGAATGAAGGAATGGTGATGCTGCTGATCACACTTGTCGGAAGCCTCTGCGCAGTAGGTTCCTCCTTTCTTGCCTCAAGAACAGCAACCGGAGCCTGCCGCACCATGCGTTCCGATGTATTCCGACGGGTTGAATCCTTCTCCAGTGAGGAATTCAGCCGCTTCTCAACCGCTTCTTTGATTACCCGGACAACGAATGACATTCAGCAGGTTCAGATGGTCATGACCATGCTCCTTCGGATTGTGCTGTTTGCCCCGTTCATGGGTCTTACCTCTCTGTTCAAGGTCATGCGCTATGGCGATATGGTCTGGATTCTTTCCTGGGTGCTGCTGGCCATTGTCATTCTTCTGCTTGCCGCTTTTGTTACAACCATGCCGAAATTCCGTATCATTCAGAAACTGGTTGACCGGCTGAATCTTGTCATAAGAGAACAGCTGTCCGGCATTCTTGTCATCCGTGCCTTCATCAATGAAGAGACGGAGGAAAAACGCTTTGATGAAGCAAACCGTGATATCACCCGCATCAACATCTTCGTCAACCGTGCCCTTGCGACCATCATGCCGGCCATGACATTCCTGATGAGTTTCATTTCGGTTCTGATCATCTGGTTCGGAAGCCGGCAGATTGATCTCGGCACCATGCAGATCGGTGACATGATGGCGTTCCTGCAGTATGCCATGCATGTGCTGATGTCCTTCATGTTCATCGCCATGATCTTTATCATGATTCCCCGCTCAAGCGTCAGTGCCCGGCGGATCTTCGAAGTTCTGGAAACCGAACCGGCAATTGTCGATCCTGATCAGCCGGAAACGCTTCCCGAAGGCAATCAGCCCATTGTCTTCCACGATGTCTCATTCCGCTATCCAAAGGCTGAGGAATATGTACTCAAGCATATCAGCTTCGAGGCAAAGCCCGGGGAGACGGTTGCCTTTATCGGCTCCACCGGCTCCGGCAAAAGCACACTGGTCAATCTGATCCCCCGATTCTTTGACGTTACGGAAGGCCGCATCACCTTCGGGGACATCGACATCCGCAGCCTGAAACAGAAGGATCTCCGGGAGAGGATCGGATATATCCCCCAGAAGGCAGTTCTGTTTTCCGGAACCGTGGAAAGCAACCTGCGCTATGCGGATGAAAACGCGGATGAAGACAGGATCCGGAATGCCCTCGAGGTTTCTCAGGCCGCAGAATTCGTAGACCGCATGCCAAACGGAATTCAGGAGCCGATCGCCCAGGGAGGAACCAATGTTTCCGGCGGCCAGAAACAGCGTCTGTCCATCGCAAGAGCCCTTACGAGAAACGCCCAGGTCTACATTTTCGACGACACCTTCTCCGCCCTTGACTACGCAACGGACGCACGCCTTCGCAGCGCCCTTGATCAGATGATCCAGAAAACAAAATCAACGGTTCTGATTGTCGCTCAGCGGATCAGTACAATCCGTGGGGCAGATCGGATCATCGTTCTCGACAAGGGAGAGATCACCGGCATGGGAACCCATGATGAGCTGATGAAAACCTGCTCGGTCTATCAGGAAATTGCTTACTCCCAGTTAAGCCAGGAGGAACTCGCATGAGTCAGAACAGAAGAAACCAGGGCGGCCCGCACGGCCGCGGCATGATGGCAGGCGACAAGGCAAAGGATTTCAGAGGCAGTATCTTCAAGTTGCTGCGCTATCTGAAGCCATACCGCTTTCAGCTGCTGATTATCATCCTCTTTTCCATCGCATCCACTGTCTTCTCCATCATCGGGCCGCGGATTCTCGGCACCGCCACAACAACCCTGGCGGAAGGGCTCGCGGCGAAATACACGAATACCGGAGTCATTGATTTCAATAAAATTATTTCGATCCTGAAAATCCTTACCGTGATCTATGTGCTGTCGATGCTGTTTTCCTATATTCAGGGATGGATGATGGCAGGCGTCACCCAGAACGTGACGTACAGCCTCCGAAAGGAAATCAGTCAGAAGATCAACCGGCTTCCCCTGAGTTACTTTGACAGACAGACACATGGCGAAGTCCTTTCCCGCGTCACCAACGACGTCGATACCGTCTCCCAGTCCCTGAACCAGTCTATCCAGCAGATTTTCACTTCTCTTGTCACTGTATGCGGCGTTCTGTACATGATGATAAGAATCTCGTGGCAGCTGACCCTGATGGCTCTGGTCGTTGTGCCTCTGTCCGGCATGGCCGCCGCCGCGGTTGTGAAAAGAAGCCAGCCGTTCTTCAAGGCACAGCAGTCCACACTCGGAGCAGTCAACGGCCATATCGAAGAAATGTACGGCGGTCATATTGTCATGAAGGCATTCAGCGGGGAAGAACGTTCGGTAAAGGAGTTTGACCGGCTGAATGAACAGCTCTACAATGCCGGCTGGAAAGCACAGTTCATGAGCGGTCTCATGCAGCCGATCACCGGCTTCATCGGAAACATCGGTTATGTCGGATGCTGTGTGCTGGGCGGATATCTTTCCATTCACAACGGTCTTGCGATCGGTGACATCCAGGCATTCATTCAGTATGTCCGTTCCTTCAACCAGCCGATCACCCAGACCGCGCAGATGATGAATGTGCTGCAGAGCACCGCAGCTGCGGCAGAGCGGGTATTTGAGTTCCTCGAGGAAAAGGAAGAAGAACCGGATCCGGTCAGCCCTTCTTCCATACGGGATGAAACCGGGGCTCTGACTGTGAAGGGAAAGGTCACATTTGATCATGTGAGCTTTGGCTACGATCCATCCAACATCATTATTCACGACTTCAGCGCGGATATTCAGCCCGGCCAGCAGATTGCCATAGTCGGTCCGACCGGCGCCGGAAAAACCACCATCGTCAAGCTTCTGATGCGCTTCTATGAAATCAATCAGGGAACGATCCGGATTGACGGCATTGACACCAAATCCCTGACCCGGCATGATCTGCGGGATGCCTTCGGCATGGTGCTTCAGGACGCATGGCTTTCCTCCGGCACCATTATGGAAAACATCCGCTACGGACGCATGGATGCCACCGATGAAGAAGTCATTCAGGCAGCGGACTCTGCTTATGTGGATCACTTCATCCGCACTCTGGAAGATGGATATCAGACCGTGATCAATGAGGAATCCACCAATATCTCGCAGGGTCAGAAACAGCTTCTCACAATCGCCAGGGCTTTCCTCTCCGATCCGAAGATTCTGATTCTGGATGAGGCGACTTCTTCCGTTGATACAAGAACGGAGATCCTGATTCAGAAAGGAATGGAAAATCTCATGAAGGGAAGAACCAGTTTTGTCATTGCTCACCGCCTTTCCACCATCCGAAACGCGGATCTGATTCTGTGCATGGATCACGGAGATATTGTAGAATCAGGTACACACGATGCGCTGCTTGCGAAAAACGGATTCTACGCAAAACTCTACAACTCCCAGTTTGAGGAAGCAGGCGCGTAAGGAAGGAACAGATGATGACTCTGACATGCGATATCCATACTCATACCATTGCCAGCGGCCATGCCTACGGCACGATCCGGGAGATGGCACAGGCCGCGAGTGAAAAAGGACTTTCCCTGCTCGGCCTCAGCGAGCATGGTCCGGGCATCCCGGGAACCTGCGATCCATTCTATTTCAAAGCACTGGATGTAATTCCCCGCACTCTGTATGGCGTGCATATCATCCATGGCTGTGAGCTCAACGTCACCAATGACGGTGTCAATCTGCTCGACTCGAAATGCATGAAGAAACTGGACTATGCGCTTGCCGGCATCCATACCACCTGTTATGAAAACGCGGGAATGGATCAGAATACCGACAACGTCATCGCCTTCATGAAAGATCCGAAAGTCTGCTTCATCTCTCATCCGGATGACTCTCATACCCCGCTCTGTTATCCAAGGCTGGTGGAGGCCGCGAAAACCTGGCATGTTGCCCTCGAGGTCAACAGCAGTTCCTTCCGCAAGCCAAACCGGCTGAACTTCCGGGAGAACTACACGGAAATGCTTCAGCTGTGCGAAAAGATGGATGTCCCCATCATCGTCAGTTCAGATGCCCACGATCCCTTCTGGGTCGGCATGACCAGGGAAGCGGAGGCGTTTCTGGAAGAAGTTCATTTCCCGGAGCGTCTTATCCTGAATGTCGAAGAGTCAAGGATCCTTGACTTCATCGGCCTTTCCGAAGAAATATTCGGCTGAAGCCGGTTCCTGAAAGCAGCGGATCCCTTCCGGATTTCCGCTGCTTTTCCTTATCCCTCTTTCATATGTATGCAGAAGAGAGCCCTGGTCCGATCAGAATCAGATACTGATCTTTGTTCAGAGTCAGTCTGTCGGAAAGATATGGATTGAAGACACACGCGTTTTCTTCCGTCCGATATCCAAGCAGGATGAAATGGTGTCTGGGCGCTGCCTTTCTGAGATCCTTTACGGTCATTTCTCCTTCCGCGTTCACTGCTTTGCCTTCATCAGCAGAATTTCATTTCCCTCATTGGACAAGAGCTCGGAAAACATCGGATGCAGCTGGGGATTCTCAGCCATCTGGGCAAGAAACAGCGCGGAGAGATTGGAGGCTGCCACAAAATCCGTATGGTCATCACTGACCACCAGCTGCTGATTTCTCCCCTTCTCCATCGAGGCTGTGATATTGAACCGCAGTCCATGCCGGGCGCGAAGATCCCGCAGCCGAAGCAGCTCAAGCGCAGTCTTCATGTCATCCTTTTCATCCTCACCGGACTGCGGGCTCAGAATCACCACATGCCAGTATTTCTTCACAATCTCCTTCATCGCCTCTTCATCCAGAAGATCTGTTTCCTCATACCGGACAGACAGTTCAGACAAGATGCCGGAACACGCTTTTTGATCTTCTTCCTGTGCGTTGAAGCAGAGAAATCAGATTTCCTGATCTCTTTTCCATCGGATTGTCAAACCAGTACTGCAGACGTTCCCATAATGATGGCTTTTGCATATCGAATGGTCCTCAGAATTACATTTCCCCTCTTCCATACTGGCATGGACATGTCAGAGAAGGAAAACCAGCAGCGGAATGAAAATGTTACAGAAAAACCGCATTATTTTTCATAATAATTTTCAAAATCATAATAACAGACATTCCTTTTCGAGGTCTGAATGATTAAAATAGTGTCTGTCAGTTTAAAGGGGGATTTCATATGAAGCTCACTCTTCCAAAGGGATACGATCCGATTCTCTCCGTGCGTGAGACGCAGGAGGCCATAAAATACATCCGCGATACCTTCCAGAAGGAATTCGGAAAGGAAATGAACCTTTCCCGGATCAGCGCACCGCTGTTTGTCACCAGAAAGAGCGGTCTGAATGATGATCTCAATGGCATTGAACGTCCGGTTTCCTTTGAAATGCAGGAAATGAGCGGAGAGAGAATTGAAGTCGTGCAGTCGCTTGCCAAGTGGAAGCGGTTTGCCCTGAAGAAATACGGCTTCGGTGTTCACGAAGGCCTCTATACCAATATGAATGCGATCCGCCGGGATGAACTGCTCGACAATCTCCACAGTGCCTATGTCGATCAGTGGGACTGGGAAAAGGTGATTACGGAAGAGGAACGTACGGAAGAGACGCTGGAAGAAACCGTCAGAGAAATCTTCAAAATCATCAAGCATATGGAACATGAGGTATGGTACAAATATCCTCAGGCTGTCTGCCATCTTGCCGACGATGTGTATTTCATCACCAGTCAGGAACTCGAGGACCGCTATCCGGATCTTTCCGTCAAGGATCGGGAAACCGCAATCACCCGGGAAAAGGGCTGTGTCTTCATCAAACAGATCGGGTGGCCGCTGAACCGTTCCAAACGGCCTCATGACGGCCGCGCTCCGGACTATGATGACTGGAACCTGAACGGCGATCTTCTGTTCTGGCTGCCAAGTCTGTCTCTGGCTCTTGAAATCTCTTCCATGGGTGTCCGGGTCAACGAAGCATCCATCCAGAGCCAGTGCCGGGCAAATCACTGTGAGGGAAGACTCTCACTTCCCTATCATCAGATGATCCTCCGCCGCGAACTTCCGTTTACCATCGGCGGCGGAATCGGCCAGAGCCGGCTCTGCATGCTGCTGCTGAACAAAGCACACATCGGGGAAGTCCAGGCAAGCATCTGGCCTCAGGAAATGATCGATTCCTGCGCGAAGCACAATATCCCTCTGCTCTGAAGAGACATGATCCAGGTTTTCTCATACGGACCTTCGGCGATTCGAAGGTCCTTTTTCATTTCAGTAAAGCGGGAAATGAACATGCATGCCAATACAAAGAAGCTGCTTTCTCCGTTCTTACATGCACCTCCCGCATGATCAAAAAAAGCCCGAAATCCCGGTGGGCATTGTGATGACTGATTCTGTTTCTGCTGCCTGGCTATTCAATGATGGATCAGCAGTGTGCTTCCATGAAAACGCAGATTGCAGGAAGGATACCGGATCCTGTAAATTCTGCCGCAGGCAGAAAGCCGGCTGTGTATGAGAAGCCTTAAATGGAAGCAGATGCACCTGAAGTCTGCAGGCAGGGTTCCCTGCCCAATTATCCAAACCGGCGGATCTGCGCATCCTGTTTCATCTGCCGGCGCACCTGATTTCCGATCTGCATGCATGTCTTCCGATTATCATGAAGTCCCCATGCACATTCTTCGCAGATCCCCGGTCATTAAGCCGACTCTTGTTTCTTAACATCTGAATCTGTTTCTGCTGTTCTCTGCTTTCTTCCCTGCCCGCGAATCATGCCGGAATGAGACTGTGGATCAATGCCGCTGTGCCTCCGGCCGGGAAGGAAAAAGAAAGGAGAACTTTCCGTTCCCCGTTCATAAGGTTCGTATGGTCATGGACTTCAGAGACTTCCGGTTCAGATTTTGCTGAATGAAACCCAAATCTTCCAGGCGATTTCTTTTCCGTTTACTGAATGTTGTAATACTGTTCCATGATCTTGCCGCTTTCGTGAATCTTCGCGGCTTCATCAATTCCCACATAGCGGTAATGCCATGGGCTGTATGCCATCCCGGTCAGTGACTGCGTTCCTTCCGGATACCGTTCGATCCATCCGTATTTCCAGGAGTTTTCCTTCAGCCAGGTATAATCCGGATAGTTCGTAAAGCAGTAGCTCAGTTCACAGGCACCGTTCCAGCATCCGATATCCGCCGCAAGGCCAAGCTGATGTTCACTTGCGCCGGGATGATCATCTACGATGGAGGCATAGTATGCGCCTCTTGTCTGGGTATAGTAGCTGTGCAGATCCGCCTGTTCCCGGTAGGAACGGTACCCGCTGGCAAGTTTCAGATAGATTCTGTCGTCAATGGCGGCCTTGAACATCTCTTCCAGTTTGTCCGCGGCTTCCGAACGCAGTTGCTGCGGCTTTGAGACATGAACATTGACCGTTCGCAGATCAGACGGCACATACGACTCGGATATCGGATATTTCTGAGAAATATACCGGGTGATGGATTCATCTGAAGTAAGATCCACCTCCGGAGTCGGCTCCGGGGTTGGTTCCGGTTCCACCGTCGGCAGCGGCTCTGCAGTCACTTCCGGAGTCGGAGTGGGAGTCGGCTCAGGCTTTTTTCTGCCTGCGCAGCTTTTGAGATTCAATATAATAAGGCCGATCACAATCGCTATGATCAGCACGATAATCGTAATAATCTTTCCTTTGTATTCCCTGAACGCATCCATGCTTATATTCTACTTCTTTTTATCTGTCCCCGGTTGTTTTCTGTCATGTAATTTGTATTTTTACACCGTTTGTTTCTTTTCATCCATGCGGAAAGAAAGCACCCTTCCGCTCTTTCAGAATGTCCGTCAATCCAGAAACAGCGGGGTGGAAAAATACCGCTCCGCGGTATCCGGAAGCACGGTGACAACCGTTTTGCCTTTTCCAAGCTTCTTTGCCAGCCGCAGTGCCGCCGCGACATTGGTTCCGCTGGAGATACCGCACATGAGTCCCTCTTCTCTGGCAAGACGTCTGGAAGTTTCCAGGGCATCCTCATCGGAAATGATACAGATATCATTGTAGATCTCCATATTCAGAATATCCGGAATAATACCGTCGCCGATTCCCATCTGCAGATGCGTACCGATGTTTCCGCCCGCAAGAATCGCGGCGTTTTCCGGTTCAACTGCCCAGATTTCAATCTGCGGATTTTTTTCCTTCAGGGCTTCACCGATCCCGCTGATCGTGCCGCCGGTGCCGATGCCGCTGCAGAAACCGTCTATCGGGCCGTTCACATCCTCCAGAATTTCCGCTGCCGTAAATCTGTACTGGGCAAGTTTGTTATCCGGATTGGCAAACTGCTGCGGCACAAATACCTTCGGATCTTCTTTCTGCATTCTCAGCGCTGTCTGCAGACATTCATCCATGCATTTTCCGATATCTCCGTCGTCATGAATCAGTATCACCTCAGCGCCATAATGGCAGACCAGCTTGCGGCGCTCCACACTGACAGAGTCCGGCATGATGATAATCGTCCGGTATCCCTTTACCGCCCCAACCAGTGCCAGGCCGATGCCCTGATTTCCGCTGGTCGGCTCCACAATAATGGAATCCGGATGAACCAGTCCTTTTTTCTCAGCTTCAAGAATCATATTCAGCGCGGTTCTTGTCTTGATGGAACCCCCGACATTCAGGCCTTCCATCTTCACCAGCACCTGTGCACTTTCTTCTTCCACCATATGATTCAGACGGATCAAAGGTGTGTGTCCTACTGCTTCGAGTATATTTTCATAGATCATTTTTCATACTTCCTTTTCCAAAATCCTTATTTCCCGTGCGGTCCTCATCCGATGTTCCGTCAAGCCTCTGGATCACCGCACCGTTTTCATCAATCACATCGATGATCTGAAATCCCTCCATGAGCTTTGGAATCGCAATGTGCGATGCCAGCCCTTTGAGCCATTCTTCCTCGACCTGCCGCTTCCGGTTTCGGTTCCGCTCCAGACAGACAGCCGGATCCACCTTAAAATAGAGCCCGTGAATATCCGCAAACGGCTGAAAGCGGCGGATGGCGGCGCGGCGTAATGTCTCGTCCGTATTGATACCATCATAGCCGACACTTTTCCCGCTTTTCAGAAGCTGGATGATCCGCTTGTCAACAATCGTCCACACCACCTCACTGCAGGCAGATTTTTTCTGATTTTCCGACATCCTGGAAGGGTCATAACACAGTGCCTTCAGCCATGTATCAGTGTACTGTATTCCTTCATCACCGAACATGGCCCGGCGGATTCCGTCTCCGGAAACAATAACAATATCCGCGATCCTGGAAAGATATGTGCTTTTCCCGCTGCCAGGCAGTCCAATCGGCATATATAGAATCGGCTTCTTCATACCCGGAAATTATAACCCGAATCATTTCCCAATGCCTTCAAACGCTTCAGAAATCGCATTGGCGAACGCATTTTTTTACTGTTTCGATCTCTGCATCAGACTCCTCTTACGAAAAAACATCCCTTTTCAAACATGCGGGCATGGGCTTTCAGAACCCAATGAAAAGAGGGTAAGCAATTGTATCTACCCTCTTTTCCGGATAATAACAGTTTTGAATTCTTTACTGAATGACGCTCTGGCCGCGCTTTACCGGCTGCGGTTCCAGGAAATGGAATTCCTTTCCATTTGGATTTGTGATGATAAGCATTGTGCTCATGTCGTACTTTGCGGATAATTTCCCGATATCTGCTTCTACAATCGGATCTCCTGCCTTGACTGTGTCTCCCTGTTTTTTATTCAGCAGGCGGAAGCCATCTCCCTTGGCTTCCACCGTGTTGACACCACAGTGCACCAGCAGTTCAACTCCGTCACTTCTGGTAATCCCGAATGCATGGCCGGTCGGAAATAAGACTGACAGAGTTCCGTTCGCCGGAGCACAGAGAACGACTTTTCCGCCATCATAGCTGAATGCCGTGCTGTCACCCATCATCTTTTCCGCAAATACCGGATCAGATACCTTTGCTACGTCAATCATCTGTCCATCCGCAACCGCAACAATCGCATCATCACCGACTTCAACCGGGGGAAGACTGATCTCTTCTTCCTTCTTGAACAGCTTGTCAAAGAATCCCATGTCGTTTGATCTCCTTCCTACAGTTCCTCTCCATTCGATCCGATCACCTTCTGATACCAGTAGAAGCTGTCTTTTCTTCTTCTGGAAAGATCACCGGTTCCATCATCATACTTATCCACATACACAAAGCCATACCGCTTTGCCATCTCACCGGTCGATGCGGATACCACATCGATCCAGCCCCATGGGGTATAACCCATGAGATCCACACCATCTTTCACTGCTTCCTTCATCTGTTCGATGTGCTTCTTCAGATAGTCAATCCGATAGCTGTCATGAATACTTCCGTCTTCTTCGAGGTTATCATAGGCACCCAGTCCGTTCTCTACGACCATGACCGGAATCTGATAGCGGTCATAGATCTCATTCAGGGAATAACGCAGTCCCTCCGGATCAATCTGCCAGCCCCAGTCACTTGCCTTAAGATACGGATTCGCTACACCGCCGATCAGGTTTCCGCCTGCCTTGCCGGTCACTTCCGGATCCGTGCTTTCACAGGAGCTCATGTAGTAGCTGAAGGTATAGAAGTCGATCGTTCCCTGTTTCAGGATTGCGTCATCCCCCGGTTGTTTCTTAATAGTGATTCCTTTTTCCTCAAAGAAGCGGTTGATATAGCTTGGATAATACCCTCTTGCCTGAACATCCGAACAGAACCAGTTCATGATCCGCATCTGTTTCTGACATTCCAGTACATCTTTTGGATTGCAGGTAAACGGATACTTTGTCGCAAAGATGGACATGTTTCCCATCTTGAACTGCGGATAGTATTCATGGGCATACCGGATGACGATCGCACTTGCGACAAACTGGTGATGAAGCGCCTGAAAGCGTACCTGCGGTTCATCCGGCACTTTGTTTACCGGGCCTGTAAATCCTTTGATCGTTCCGAGCGATAATACCGTTCCCATCGGTGTGGTGCCGGCATTGATCTCATTGAAGGTCAGCCAGTATTTCACCTTGTCCTGATACCGCGCGAAAAGCGTCTTGCAGTAGCGGACATAGCAGTCAATCACTTCTCTGCCATACCAGCCGTTGTACTTCTCAACCAGCGCGTACGGCAGTTCATAATGAGAGATCGTTACCAACGGTTCGATATTATATTTCTTCAGTTCTTCAAACACGCTGTCATAAAACTTCAGGCCTGCTTCATTCGGTTCTTCTTCCATCCCGGTCGGATAGATTCTTGTCCAGTTGATGGACATGCGGAACACCCTGAAGCCCATCTCTGCCGCTAACGCAATATCCTCTTTGTAATGATGGTAGAAGTCGGTCGCTTCACGGGAAGGATACAGGGTTCCTTCCTCAAACTCCGCAGTAACCCGCTTCGGTGAAGTATGGGAACCATTCGTACAGTGGTCCGGTACGGATGCGCCCTTGCCATCCGTATCCCAGGCACCTTCATACTGATTGGCAGCGGTTGCCCCGCCCCATAGAAAGTCACTTCTTAAAACTGTCATCTGTGAAATCTCCTTATTTTGCGTCTTCATCCTTGTACAAAGCATATGTTACCGCAAGGGCAACGCCCATGCCAGCCACAGCAGCAATTGCGCCCCAGATGACACCGCTGTACGGGTTCGGTCCGCCGATAAAATTGATCAGCGTCAGGATGGAAGGAGATCCGCCCATGGTGTATCCCTTTACCCCGAAGATCCCGCAGATCAGACCCGCAACGCCAGCTCCGCACACAGCACCGATCATCGGTTTGACAAACCGCATGTTGATACCATACATTGCCGGTTCCGTAACACCGGCTACAATCGCGGAAATTGCGCAGGCAATACCTTCGGACTTTGTCTCTGTATCCTTTGTCTTCAGGGCGACTCCAAGAGATGCCGCGCCCTGGCAGATATTGGAACAGAACATGGTTACGATTACAACAACGTCATAGCCAAGCACTGCCATATTGTTGATGGCAAGCGGGATCAGCGCGTAATGCATGCCGGTCATGACGATAAACGGCATTGCGGCGGAAAGAATCGGAACCGTGAGCCATGGCACGGTCGTGTAAAGCGCCGTGATGCCGGCTGCCAGTACATTACCGAGAATCGCGCCTAACGGACCAAGCACAACCAGCATGATCGGTGTGCAGATCAGGAAGAACAGCATCGGCTTGAGGAAGGCTTTCAGTACATTCGGAGACACTTTATCCGCGAAATCTTCCGCCCATCCCATAACTGGTGTCATCAGCAGCATCGGCAGAACCGAGCTGGTATAGGACGCTCCGACCACCGGCAGGAAATTGAAGATGTAGGTGCAGTTCTGACCGAGGAACACACCATAGCGGGCTACTTCCGAGCCTCCGCCAAGCAGCGAAATAAGATCCGGATAGCAGAGCATTGCGCCGATAACCATGTACATCGGAACGCTGTGGCCTGTCTTCTTCGCGATACTCCAGCCGAGCATGATCGGCAGGAAGTAGAAGAAGGAATCCGCCATGGAATACAGGATCGTGTATGTCGGTCCTGCGGCATTCATAAGGCCGATTGTCGTGAGCAGAGTAAGCAGAACCTTAACCATACCTGTTCCAAGCATGGCCGGAAGCAGCGGGGTAAGACATCCTGCTATGAATCCGAAGAGGTTGGTTACCGCATTTCCGCCTTTTTTCTTAGGTTCTTTGGCGGCGCTGTTTTCTGAGAAGTTCCCCATCTTGGAAAACTCCTTGAACAGGTTGGACACTTCGTTTCCGATCACGATCTGATACTGCCCGCCCTGCTTGATGACGCTTTTGACACCCTTGATTCCCCGCACGGCATCGTCATTTGCTTTTGACTCATCTTTCAATACAAGACGAAGACGTGTCATGCAGTGGGTGGCACTGGAGATATTGTCCAGTCCGCCGACGCCGTCAATAATCTGTTTTGATGTTTCTGTATAATCTAGTGCCATTTTTATCTCCTTCCTTTCTCTCCATAGACAAAAAATACCGGGATGATGGGATTCTGTTTTCCGTCGAAAGAAAAAGACAGAATCACACCCTGTTCCAGATTTCAAATGATGAATACGCGTATTTATGGAAATATCTTAGCAAATTAAAAAGTCTCAGGACTGTCTGAAATGCTAATATAATATCAGATTTGCAATCATTTCCAGGTAATGAATATGGCTGTTAAAACACTGAATCTGACTGTCCAGAAGAAAACTGCTCTGGAAACTCTCTATCTCACGACGGGAATCTCTTTTCAGATCCACACTCTGAACGATGAAGTGCTTCTTTCCTTTCCGCCGGAATTATCAGACTGCGGCAGGGAAGGAATTCTCATACCGGCTCTTTCAACGCTGCAGAACCAGCAGCCATGGACAAGTACCGCTATGGTTGAAACCGGTCAGTTCTGCAGCGTTGTGATCGTACGGCTGGATGAGACCGGTTTTCTTTTGAGTGAGCCGGTTCTCTCTTCCAGAAACGGTTCCTTTGACACGCGCATTGTAGATTATACGATCAAGGAAAAGAGGCTCGCATGGTATTACACCCTGCTGCGAAGACAGCCCATTCTCTCCCGGCATCAGCTGGCTTCCTTTGCGTCAATGGCAAAATACCTCTGTGTCGGATCATTCGCGCCGGATCTGCAGTATTACCGTATTTACGAACTGCTGAATATCATACCGCATGAAGACCTGCATATTCTTTCCGATTCGGATCCTTATCCAAGTGAGCCGTTTCCTCACATCTCAGAATCCTACTATTCCGGCATTGCCCATGCGATTGCCAGCGGTGACAGAGCAATGCTGGATCTTGCCATACGCAGTCCCCACAACGGATCTGCCGGCTCATTCTCAGAAGACCCCCTGCAGCAGATCAAATATGAATTTGTCGTCCGTCTCAGGCAGATGATGGAAATCGCTCTCTCCAACGGTACGGATCCTGACTACACGCTCACGGTTTCCGAGTCCTGGTGCCGGGAACTGGATCACATGTACAGCCCGATGGAAATCGAACGTTTCACGCGCCATGTGCTTGAGACACTCTGTGACAAAGTGCATGAGGCAAGCGCCCTGAAGGGTTACTCTGTCTATACACGCAAAGCCATACAATATGTGCGCAGCCATCTGTTCGAGCCGCTGACCGTACAGAAAATTGCCTCCCTCATTCCCGTCAACCGCAATACCCTTTCCGCTGTTTTCAAAAAAGACATGCATCAGTCTCTGCAGTCCTTCATAACGGAAGAAAAACTGAAGGAAGCGGTCAGTCTCCTTCAGCAGAAAAATCTGAAGTCCTCTGATATTTACATCATGCTGGGATTTTCTTCTCACTCCCACTTCATCGAGCTGTTCAAAAAGAAATACGGCATGACGCCCGGTTCCTACTGTCATTCAGCTTTCAGAAAGTAAGCAGCATATATTCAGCATTCCTTCTCATATTGTCCAAAGCCTCATATTCTCTCAGGGAGAATATGAGATTTTTCTCCATCCCGGCTGCTTTCCCTGTGACGCAAAAGAAAAAAGTATCCCTTTTCGAAAGAGATACTTTTTCAAAAACAGTGTTCAGGCTTTGCAGACGGGAACAATCCATCCCTTGGTATCGGGAATTCTGCCCCACTGCATGCCGGTCATTGTATCGTACAGTTTCTGGGTGAAGCTGCCGATGTTGCCATCTCCGATAATGATTGTGTCATCCATGTACTTCAGTTCCTTGACCGGTGACACTACCGCCGCCGTACCGGATCCGAATACCTCTTCCAGCCTGCCTTCATGACCGGCCTTCATGATATCCTCAATCGCAATTTTTCCTTCGATGACTTCATACCCCCAGTCCCGGCACAGTTCAATGATGGAACGGCGGGTAACACCCGGAAGCACGGTGCCGACACACGGTGCGGTATAAATCTTTCCGTCAATCTTGAAGAAGATGTTCATGGATCCGACTTCTTCCACATACTTGTGTTCCACGCCATCCAGCCAGAGCACCTGAGAATACCCGAGTTCTTCCGCAAGTTCGCCGGACTTGATGGAAGCGGCGTAGTTTCCGCCGCATTTCGCAAAACCGGTAAGACCAGGCGCGGCACGGATATACTCATCCTCAACATAGATGCGGACCGGTGCGAGCCCGGTTGCGTAATAAGCACCGGATGGAGAAAGAATGATGCAGAAGGTATAACTGGAACTTGCGTGTACGCCCAGCTGCTCCATGGTCGCAAAGATGAACGGCCGGATATAGAGGCTGGCGCCTTCGGCATGAGGTACCCAGTCCTTTTCCACTTCCACAAGAGCCTTGACCGCCTGTACGAAGTCTTCAGGATCCACACTCGGTATGCACAGTCTTTCGCAGCTGTCTACCATACGGGACGCATTGCAGTCCGGGCGGAACAGCTGAATGGTTCCATCCGCGGTGCGGTAAGCCTTCAGACCCTCAAACACTTCCTGAGCGTAATGCAGAATGACGCAGCCCGGAGCGATCGAGAACGGATGATAGGGTTCAATTCTCGGATCATGCCATCCGACGCCCTTGTCATAATCCATCAGGAACATATAGTCCGTGAAGATTTTTCCAAAGCCGAGCTTGGTTTCATCTTTTGGTTTTTCCTTCAGTGATTCCGCTTCAATAAACTTGATATCAAGCATCTCCTGTCTCCTTTTCCTATTTCATGACCGCGCCGTGATTCGCACCGTCAACGAGTTTAGCGTATCTGCCGAGCCATCCGGTGGTGATATTCGGTTCCGGCTTCACCCATGCCGCCTTGCGGGCAGCGAGTTCTTCATCACTGACCTTCACGTTTACAGACGCATTGGGAATATCAATGGCAATGATATCTCCCTCTTCCACAAGACCGATCGGTCCGCCGGCGCAGGCTTCCGGACAGACATGTCCGATGGCAGCTCCGCGGCTTGCGCCGGAGAAGCGCCCATCCGTAATCAAAGCCACGGTGGTATCGAGCTTCATCCCTGCCAGCGCGCTGGTCGGGTTCAGCATCTCCCGCATGCCCGGACCGCCCATCGGTCCTTCATAACGGATCACAACAACATCTCCCGGAACAATTCTGCCGTCATAGATTGCCGCAATCGCGTCGTCCTCGGAATTGAAGACTCTCGCCGGGCCTTCATGAACAAGCATCTCCGCCGCAACTGCGCTGCGCTTTACCACACAGCCATCCGGCGCGATATTTCCAAACAGAATCTGCAGTCCGCCGGTTTCACTGTACGGACTTTCAATCGGACGGATCGCGTTGGTGTTGAGCACCTTCGCGCCCTGAATATTCTCTCCGACTGTCATGCCGGTTACGGTCATGCAGTCAAGATCCAGGAGATTCTTTTTCGCGAGTTCCGCCTGTACGGCCGGAATGCCGCCTGCCGCATAGAGATCCGGCATATGCGTCGGTCCCGCCGGGGCAAGATGACAGAGATTCGGGGTTCTGGCACTGATCTCATTGAACAGATTGAGATCCATTTCAATCCCCGCTTCCTTGGCAATCGCAAGCAGATGGAGCACGGTATTGGTGCTGCATCCAAGCGCCATGTCGCAGGTCAGAGCGTTGCGGATGCTGCGCTCGTTGATGATGTCACGGGCCGTAATGTTGTTTCTGACCATGTTCATGATCGCCGCACCGGACAGTCTGCCAAGCTGCAGACGCTTCGCGTAGACTGCCGGGATGGTTCCGTTTCCAGGCAGCGCAATTCCGATTGCCTCGCACAGGCAGTTCATGCTGTTGGCAGTATACATGCCGGAACAGGAACCGCAGCCAGGACAGCAGTTCTGCGTGCATTCCTCCAGTTTCTCATCACTGATCATGCCTGCCTTGTAGGCACCGACCGCTTCAAACATCTTGGAAAGGCTGACTTCCTCTCCATCGTATCTTCCTGCCAGCATCGGTCCGCCCGAACAGACAACGGCAGGAATATTCATGCGTACTGCCGCCATGACCATGCCCGGTACGATCTTATCGCAGTTGGGAATCAGTACCGCACCGTCAAACTGATGCGCCATGACCATGGTTTCGGTGCTGTCCGCAATCAGCTCACGGCTGGCAAGCGAATACTTCATGCCGATATGTCCCATCGCGATCCCGTCACATACACCAATGGCCGGAACCATGAACGGGGTTCCGCCAGCGGCTTCAATGCCGGCTTTGACCGCTTCGGTCAGCTTGTCAAGATTCATATGACCCGGAACAATATCACTGTGCGCGGATACTACCGCGATCAGTGGTTTTTCCAGATCCTCCCTGGTATACCCAAGGGCATAGAACAGACTCCGGTTGGGCGCCCGTTCCGGTCCTTTTGTCACATTATCACTGCGCATAGCCTCTTCTCCCGAAGTCTCTTATTTCTTGAGCCAGCTCATCATGGAGCGAAGTTCCGCGCCGACCTTTTCGATCGGATGTTCCGCTTCCTTCTTGCGCATCGCAAGGAACTTTGCCTGACGGCCGCTGGACATTTCCTGCATGAATTCGCTTGCGAAGGTACCGTCCTGAATCTCCGAGAGAATCTGCTTCATTTCCTTGCGGGTTTCCTCCGTGATCAGACGCTTTCCAGTCCGGTAGTCACCATATTCAGCAGTGTTGGAAATGGAATAGCGCATGAGTCCGAAACCGCCCTTGTTGATGAGGTCAACGATGAGCTTCATCTCATGGCAGGTCTCAAAGTATGCCATCTCCGGCGCATATCCTGCTTCAACAAGCGTATCAAAACCAGCGTGGATCAGTTCACATACACCGCCGCAGAGAACAGCCTGCTCACCGAAGAGATCGGTCTCGGTTTCCTCACGGAATGTGGTCTCAAGAATGCCGGCACGGCCAGCGCCGATACCGCACGCATATGCAAGCGCGATTTCCTTTGCGTTTCCGGTATAATCCTGCTCAATGCAGATCAGAGACGGAACGCCCTGGCCTTCCGTATATGTGGAACGGACAACATGTCCGGGACCCTTCGGAGCTATCATGATGACGTTGAGATTCTTTGCCGGCTTTACAAACTGGAAGTGGACATTGAATCCATGCGCGAATGCGAGCGTATCGCCTTCCTTCATGTGCGGAGCGACAAGCTTGTTGTAAATATCAGCTGCTCTTTCATCCGGTACCAGCATCATGACGATATCGCCTGCCTCGGCAGCGTCTTCAATGCTCATGACCCGGAAGTTCTTGTGTGTTTCCGCGAACTTCGCAGCCTTTTCCCAGTGGCCGCTTCCTTCCCGAAGACCTACGACGACATTCACGCCGGATTCCGCGAGGTTCTCGGAATGCGCATGTCCCTGTGATCCGAAACCGATCACCGCTACAGTTTTTCCATCCAGTACGCCAAGATTGCAGTCAGAATCGTAATACTTTTTGATAGCCATAATAATGTTCTCTCCTTTTTTCCTGTTCTATCAGCGATCCAGTGCCGTAATCCCGGTACGGCACATCTCCAGTACATTATAATTTCCAAACATCTTGAGGAAACCATCAATTTTCTCCGGTTTGCCAGTCAGTTCCATGACCAGACTTTCCGGGGAAAGATCTATGATCTTTGCCTTGTATACACCGGCAATATCCCGCAGGGCGGGAAGGTTTGAAGAATCACAGGCAATTTTGATCAGCAGCAGCTCTCTCTGCAGGCTGTTCGTGCTCAGCAGAAATACCTTTCTGACTTCCTCAAGCCGTTCTGTCTGCAGCAGCATCTGCTTGAGGGTATTCTGATCGCAGTGCACGGTGATGGTGATTCTGGTGATGCCCGGATCAATCGTCTCGCTTGCGGCGATGGAATCGATATTGAAGCTCCGGCGGTTGAACATGCTTGCAATCCTGGCAAGAACACCGTAATGATTTTCTACCAGAATACTGATTACAGAGCGCGGATATGTTTTTTCTGCCATCTTATGCCTCCATTCCGTCCGCCAGGATAATGTCCTCGATCGTGGCGCCGGCCGGAATCATCGGCAGGACCTTTTCATCCTTGTCAATCACACATTCAATCCAGCTCGGACCTTCATTATCCAGCGCATCCAGAAATGCCTTTCTGAATTCCGCAGGCGTTTCGCAGTGATACCCCTTTGCGCCGAATCCTTCCGCGAGCTTTACGTAATCGGTTCTGCGGTGAGGATCCGTGCTGGAATACCGCTTTTCATACAGCAGCGTCTGCCATTGCCGCACCATTCCGAGCACCTGATTGTTGAAGATCACCGTGATCACCGGAAGATCATAGGATACCGCTGTCACGCCTTCGTTGAGGTTCATATGAAAGCTTCCATCTCCGGTCAGATGCACGACCCGCTGCTGTCTGCCCAGCGCAATCTGAGCTCCGATCGCCGCTCCGTATCCGTATCCCATCGTTCCAAGACCGCCGCTGGTAAGAAAGTGTCTTGGCTTTACATGAGTCAGGTACTGAGCCGCCCACATCTGATGCTGGCCGACATCCGTGACATAGACCGTATCATCTCCCGCAAGGTCACAGATGGTTTCCAGAATCTGATGAGGCTTCAGCTCGGTTTCACTGTCGCCGGGCACGAAGTCCATATCCTGCCATTGCTGAATGGTTTCCCTCCATTCACTGTGATCCGCGTCATTGAGCATCCCGGCAAGAGCCCCAAGAACAATCTTCGCATCTCCGATCACCGAGCAGTCAACACTGACATTCTTATCCACTTCCGATGCGTCAATATCGATCTGAATGATCTTTGCCCTGCGGGCAAATTTTGCCGGATTCAGGGCAACCCGGTCAGAGAACCTTGTCCCGACCGCGAGCACCACATCCGCTCCGTCAATTGCCTTGTTGCTGGCGAAGCTTCCATGCATGCCGATCAGTCCGAGGTTCAGCGGATCCTCATCTTCCAGCACGCCTTTTGCCATCAGCGTCCAGGTCGCCGGAATATCCGCCTTCTCCATAATGAGCCGCAGCTCATCCGCCGCATCCGCAGAAACCACGCCGCCTCCGAAATAGATAATCGGCCGCTCCGCTTCATTCAGCACTTCCGCACACTTCATCAGCGCGCCGGTATCAAAGTTCTGATTGACTTCCGGGACTACCTTCTGTCTGGGAGTGAATTCACACACCGCCGCGGAAATATCCTTCGGAATATCCACCAGCACCGGTCCCTTCCGTCCGGTCTGGGCAATCCGGAAAGCCTCCCGCATGATCTCCGCGAGATCCTCGATATGCCGAACCGTATAGTTATGCTTCGTTATCGGCATCGTGATGCCTTCAATATAGGCTTCCTGAAAGGAATCCTTGCCGAGCCCGCCGGTACCGACATTGCCGGTAAATGCCACAAGCGGAACACTGTCCATGAACGCCGTCGCAATCCCGGTCACCAGGTTTGTCGCACCCGGACCGCTGGTCGCAAGAACGACACCGGTCTTGCCGGTCGCCCGGGCATATCCGTCCGCCGCATGGCAGGCGCCCTGTTCATGGGCAGTCATGTAGTGATGGATTCTGTCCTGATTGCGGTAGAGTTCATCATAAAGATTCAGTACTGCACCGCCCGGATACCCGAACAGGGTATCTACGCCCTGCTCCGCGAGGACTTCCACAAAGATCTGGGAACCGTTGAGTTTCATTCAATCCTCCTTTGTCTCCTGTATGAATTTGGAATATACTTTTGAATCGTAAACAATACTGTTTCGAGGTGAATATCATGACTGATACTTTAGATCTTACCTATGCGCATGTCATGTATGCAAGAATGCGCACCCTTGCTGTTTTCCGCGGTCTGAACAGCGATCCTGTAGTGGCTGCTTTCAATGAAATGCTCAGATCCGTTTCGGACCTTGAATTCGCCGATGCCTGCGGAAATTTCGAGTCTCTTCTGTTTGCCTCCGGTGACTGCTGGTCCCTGTATCTGCTGAATGCCGTTCTGAATGACGAGAATGCCGCTGTGCGCATGCACGCCTGCGGGGAATCCAACGGCACCATAGACGCTTCCGTAATCCGGGAGCTGAAGGTTCTCGCAGATGCGTCGATGGTTGTTCTGAGTGACTTCACCTGGGATTCCGCCGGCCTGTTCACTCCCTGGAAAATCTACGCAATCGACTTCAAGAAGGAATATCTCCACCATCTGGAGGAAGTTTCCGTGAAAGGCTACGGTATGTTTGCAGAAGCCCACGTCTTCTCCCTGAAAGAGGACAGGCTTGTTCCCGTCCGCACCCCCGATTCCCGGCGTCTTTCAGAGCTTCCGGGCTATGAAGCGGAACGGTCGAAAATCATTGCCAATGTCGAAGCGCTGCTGCGTGGGGAACCGGCTGTGAACATGCTGCTGTATGGCGACGCGGGAACCGGCAAGTCCAGCACGATCAAGGCGATTGCCAATGAATATGCGGATCAGGGTCTGAGACTCATTGAAGTCAAGAAGAACCAGCTGTACCAGATTCCCGACGTTCTTTCCGAGCTTGCCGATCAGCCGCTGAAGTTCATTCTCTTCATTGACGATCTGAGCTTCTCCACCTACGATGACAACTTCGCAGCCCTCAAGGCCATTCTGGAAGGATCCGTCAGCGAGAGAAGCGACAATACGATTGTAGCTGCCACATCCAACCGCAGGCATATGATCCGCGAGCTGATGTCAGACCGCATGGGAGATGACATTCATGAGAATGACACCCGTGAGGAACTGCTGTCTCTCTCCGCAAGATTCGGGCTGATTGTCACCTTCCAGAAGCCGGACAAGAACCGGTATCTCTATATCGTGAAGGAAGTCGCAAAGGAATACGGTGTCACAATGGATGAAACCGAACTCTGCGAACGGGCTGAGCAATATGCTCTGAGAGCCGGCGGCAGAACGCCGCGGGTCGCACGTCAGTTTATCGAGCAGATCAAATCCGGTGTCTTATGACCCGGGTTTTTTTATTCCCTGCAGGCAATGACCTCACACTCAATCAGCGCGCCTTTGGGCAGAGCACTGATCTCGACACAGGACCGTGCCGGAAACGGCTGAACAAAATGCTTCGCGTATACCTCATTGACAGCGCCGAACGCATTGAGATCCGTCAGGAAAACCGTGGTCTTTACGACATCCTTCATGGCAAGACCGGCTTCGCGGAGGACAGCTTCAATGTTGGTGAATACCTGCTCCGCCTGCTCCGCCGCAGTGGTCCCGACGATCGTACCCGTTGCCGGATCGAGGGGAATCTGACCGCTGGCAAACACGAGGCTGCCGACTGATAGAGCCTGTGAGTAGGGGCCGACCGCTGCCGGCGCTTTGTCTGTTGCAATTACCTTTGTCATATTCTTTCTCCCTATGCACGTTCCTTGACCAGTGTGAACCCGGCTTCGGAAAGTTTCTTTCTGATCTCTTCGATCTGCGCGTGATTTCTTGTTTCCATGCCGATTCTGAGATAGCAGTCATTAATCGCCATGTTCGTGTCACTGCGGTCATAATCCACGGATACAACATTGGCTCCGCAGGATGCGACAATTTCACTGACCTTCTGCAGCTGTCCCGGCTTATCCGTCAGAGCAATCAGCAGAGTGGTGTTTCTTCCGCTCATCACAAGACCTCTTGTAATGACGCGGGAGAGAATGTTGACATCAATATTGCCGCCGGAAACCAGACATACGGTCTTTTTTCCCTGAATCGGCAGCTTGCCGAACATTGCCGCTGCGACAGGAACCGCACCGGCTCCTTCCGCGATCAGCTTCTGTTTTTCAATCAGGGCAAGAATCGCTGCTGCGGTTTCATCTTCCGTAACCGTAACCACGTCATCCACACAGCTGCTGATGATCTCGTAGGTCAGCTCACCCGGATTCTTGACCGCGATGCCATCCGCAAACGTGGACACCTTGTCCAGTGCCTCCCATTTATGATTATGGAAGGCGTTGGCCATGGACGGCGCTCCGGCCGACTGTACGCCATAGACCTTTACGGCAGGATTCAGCTGCTTGATCGCGCAGGCAACACCGCTGAGAAGACCGCCGCCGCCGACCGGAACAATGACTGCTTCCACGTCGCTCAGCTGTTCAAGAATCTCAAGTCCGATGGTTCCCTGGCCGGCAATCACATCCTCGTCATCATACGGATGAATGAAGGTCATGCCGGTTTCCTTCTGAAGTTCGACTGCCCTGTCATGGGCATCATCATAGGATCCCTTGACCAGACATACCTTGGCACCGAGTGCCTTGGTGCTTTCCACCTTCATGATGGGCGCGCTGTCCGGCATGCAGATAACGGAACGAATGCCCATCCGGGCTGCCGCAAGCGCGACACCCTGGGCATGATTGCCGGCAGAACAGGCCACGATGCCCTTGCTCTTTTCTTCCTCGGTCAGCCGGGAAATCTTATAGTAAGCGCCCCGGACCTTGAAACTTCCGGTAATCTGAAGATTTTCCGTCTTCAGGAAAAGATTGCCGTCACTGCTGAGTCTTGGGGCGGCGATGAGATCTGTCCTGCGGGCAATATCCTTGAGTACGAATGCTGCCTGATAGATCCTGTCCAATGAAACCATGTGCTTTCCTCCAAATATATGAAAGGCTTCCGCCCCTCTGTCTGTACAAGAGACGAAAGCCTTATTCTGCTTCCGCGGTACCACTCTTCTTGCCGTCTGTGACGGCCGCTCATTCAGGTCGATCAACCTGCCGGCTCTGATAACGGTGCCTGCCGTTTCCGCTTACTGCTGGTTCAGCGGACCTGCTGCGGGGTGATCTGCTCTGAGTTCCGGAACTGCCTTTCACCAGACGGCAGCTCTCTGGTTCCGGCTGATTCAGCGCCACTCCCCGTTGAATGCATTTCTCGATTACGTCAAGTTTACCTGAAGCAGACTCCTCTTGTAAAGAAACCGCACGCTACTTTTCTGAAAAATGCTCAACTATTTATGAAACAAAATCCATTTGTTTCATTGCGTGAATTTCCTTTCCGGTTTCCATGCCGGCATGAAGCTTCGGCGCGGCGCAGTTTTTTCTCTTTTTTCAGCGAGGTTCATGGTATCATTTCTACGGAATGAGGGAGTAACAGGCACAGTATCTGTGGGGGAAAGTCGTCAGCACGGTGCGGCACGCACCCGGCTTCTCTGAAATTGTGAGACTCATACATAGTTGTTTTGCTGTGTATGAGTCGGAAATGGAATCTGAAGACCGCACACAGCAGGGCTGTGTGTTTTTTTACAAAAGGGGAAAAATATGGGACTGTCATCATTGAATTACGGAATGATACTCGGAGGCTTCGGCCTGTTCATGTTCGGCATCAAATTCATGGGGGACGGGCTGAAATCCGCAGCCGGAGATCAGCTGCGGGACATGATCAACAAATATACCTCCAACCGGATTTCCGCCCTGCTCATCGGCATAGCGATCACCATCATCATGCAGTCCAGTTCGGCCACTTCCGCCATAACCATCGGTCTTGTCCGGGCCGGACTCATGTCGCTGGAGCAGGCCGCCGGCATTATCTTTGGCGCGACGATCGGAACCACGATCACATCATTTCTGATCTCGGTCCATATTGACAAATATGCGATGTTCATCATCTTTATCGGAACGATGCTGATATGCTTCGCAAAGAAAATCAAAATTCAGTATTACGGAAACGTCATTCTTGGATTCGGTCTCATCTTCTTCGGAATGTCCGCCATGGGAGATGCACTGGCCGATCTGAAAAACATGCCCGGCTTTGAATCCTTCGCTCTTACCATGAGCAAGAATCCGATGCTCGCTCTGCTTGCCGGCATTCTGCTTACTGCCGCGGTACAGTCAAGCGCCGCAACCATCGGTGTCATTCAGAAGCTGTATCAGGCCGGGGCAGTCACCTTCTCCGCATCTCTGCCGTTCATGTTCGGTGCCAATATCGGAACAACGATGACCGGAATTCTCGCCTCCATCGGCGGATCGGTCGCCGGCAAGCGGACAGCCGCTCTGCATACCCTGATCAATGCGATCTCAACCGTCATCGGCATGATCCTTCTGATCCCATACTCCAGCTTCATTCAGGCCATTGCCGGCAATACCAATCCAATGATGCAGATCGCTATTGCCAACATCATCTTCAAAACCGTCACAACCCTTCTCTTCCTGCCGTTCTCCGACAAGCTCGTGGCGCTTGTCACCCGTCTGATTCCCGGCAAGGAAACACCCCACTCCCGGGTGGATCTCAATGAACTGGATGACGGCATCTCCGCCTCCCTGCCATCGGCTGCGATCACTGCCAGCCAGCAGGCAATTCTCAAGATGATCGATCTGGTCCGCCTCTCCATCACCCATTCGGAAACCTTCCTGCGAAGCAGCGGAAAGGAAATCAAAGTCGACAAGATGAAGGAACTGGAATCCATGATCAACAGCTTCGATCTGAGAATTACCGATTACCTGATCAAACTGAATTCCCGTTCGAATCTCTCTTCCAAAAACAGTGAGGATGTCCGCTTCCAGTTTGACGCAGTCAAGAACTATGAACGGATCGGCGATCTCGCCGCCAACCTCTCTGAATTCTACGACATGGTCTTTTCCAAGGAAGAAGCCTTTACAGAAGGAGCGATCTCCGACATTTCGCAGATGTATCAGCTTCTGTTTGACATGTTCGATCTGTCCGCGGAAATCTTCGTGACCAGAAACGCGGTGGATTACAGCCGGCTTCTGAAGATGGAAGGAAACCTCGACAATATGGAAATCGAATTCCGGCAGACGCACTTCACCCGGATGAGCAAAAAAGTCTGCACATCTCCCGTTGCGGAGTCCATCTACAGTGATATCCTCGGTACACTTGAACGTATGGGCGACCACTGCTGCAACGTTGCCAAGTCCGCGGTAACCGGACTCACCTCCGATCTTTCCGATGATGAAATCATCGCATCTACCGCACTCTGATCCCAAAAGCAAAACTGCGGCCGGAAATCCCGGCCGTTTTCTTTATTTGTTCTGATCCGCTTCCACGATCTGCCGGTTCCGGCGTTTTTTCCCGGTATCGCGGTAATACGCCTCTTTCGCTTCATACATGCGCTCATCCGCGATCCGGATCAGCTCGGTGATATTTTCAGAAGGAAATTCCTTTTCTGAGGCACTGCCGATTGACATGGCAAGTTCACTGACCTCTTTTCCGGACCAGCTGTCCACACTCTCCTTCAGATGCTTCAGCACTTCCTGAAATTTCTCCTCACTCATATTCAGAATCGCCGCAAATTCATCTCCGCCGATCCGGTAGATCTTCCCATACGGATCAAGACACACCCTCAGACAGTCCGCGGCACCCCGGATCAGTTCATCTCCGGCTGTATGCCCCAGGGTATCGTTTGCCGTTTTGAGACCATTGACATCCGCAATCAGATAGATCAGATTCCCGCCCAGTCCGTTTTTCGCAATCCTGGCCTTGTCCTCTTCAAAGGCCCGGCGATTATACAGACCGGTGGACTCATCCCGGAATGACGCATTGGTCAGACGGTCCGTATGCGACATGATGATCCGCAGAGAGATGTACATCACCACCATGACAAACGCGAACAGAATCAGATTCATCACAATGATATTCAGATAGGAATTGAACCGTTCATTTTCGGTATTCTCCACCACCAGAAACCAGTCCAGACTCTCCACATACTTACTGACGGTGAAGTCCCCTCTGCCAAGACTCTGATAGACATAACTGTTCTGATCGATACCGCTGAGATTCAGATCCTTTTCATACTTGGTTTCAATCCGGCTTTCATCGGTATCCACCTGAATGACCCGGTTCCGGTCAATCAGACAGATTTTCACATGATACTGGTTTTCCAGGTCCGTAAACAGTGCCTGACTCTTCTTCATGTGGAATCCGACCCCACATACGCCGAGCAGATTTCTGTCAATATCTTCCAGACGGGAATTCACAAATACCGTCCAGGCGTTCTGACTGAATTCATCATTGTCCACATCCAGCGCGTACGCCTTTCCGGAATCCACAAAATTGGTATACCAGCGGTCATAGGCAACATGATCCGGATCAATGATCTTGCTCAGTCCTTCATAGGTATAATAGCGCCGGCTGCCGGAGGAGACCGTAAAGGCGGCTTCGTAGTCCAGCCCTTCCCGGATGCCGCGGAGATAGTCTTTCATGATGCGGGTGAATTCTTCTTCACTGAACGCATCTTCCCTTTTCATAAGATCTCTCAGAAATTGATCATTGGCCATCGTTCTTGCGACAACGGTAGGTTCGCCAAGTTCAATACTGATCGTGTCATAGATCTGAGCCGCAAGCACACGTGAAAGCTCTCTCTGATTCCTTGTGCCCATCGACCGCAGCGAAACCAGCGCTACCGCGGTAGACAGAAGAAAACTCAGAAATACAATGACACTGATCAGTTTGATAATCCGGTTTCTGTCTTCCATAGCAAAATTATATTTCTATTTTTCCTGGATGAATGAATGTTTTCGATTTCCGCCTGTCCTTTATGGAAGATCCTGTCTGACAGGGCGCGGATGATCCAGCTTCTCCATGAATCTTTCCTCTCCCTCAGCAGGTGCTGAAAAAAGGCGGATCAGACTGCGGACATGGATCCCTGCGGTCTTCTCTGCCTTCCTTGTATTCAGTGTTCCGTATCCACACACCGCTGCAGCGCCAGCGTACCGGTGCGTGCCACTTCGGCGATACTGATGCCGGACAGAAGATCCAGCAGCATCTGTACCTTCTCCGGCGTATCGCACATTTCCACCATCATGGTCCGTTTCCCGGCGTCGACCACTCTGGCACCGGCCAGCGTGCAGATGGTAAGTATTTCCTCACGGTTGGACTTGTTGTATCTCAGTTTGATCAGGATCAGTTCCCTGGTGATGCTCTGCCAGTTCTCAAAACTCTTGATCTTGATGACATCCAGTTTCTTGTTGAGCTGCTTTTCAATCTGCTCCATGGTCTGCTTGCTGCCGCTGGATACGATCGTCATGCAGGAGACATCCGGATCATTGGTCTCACCGACTGCGAGCGAATCAATATTGAATGACCGTCTTGCGAAAAGGCCTGACACCTTGCTCAGAACACCGGACCGGTTTTCCACCAGTACTGAAAATATCCGCTTCATTTACTGCCACCTGCTTTCCGCACAACCCCGTCCGGATCCACCGTCACTTCGAGAAGCACACTGCCGGTTCCGGAAAGGAATTCCTGAACCTTCTTTTCGATCCCCTCATTGTCATCGATTCTCATATAACGGATTCCATAGGCATCCGCCAGTTTTTCATAATCCGGGCCGCCGTTCAGGTCAACCATCGTGTACCGTCTGTTCAGCGAGAACATCTGAAACTCTCTCACCATGCCAAGAGCCGCATTATTGAAGACAACAATGCGCAGATCAAGATCTTCCTGATTCATGGTCGCAAGTTCCATCATGGCCATCTGGAAGCCGCCGTCACCGCTGACGGATACGACCTGACGGCTGCGGTCCGCCATCTTGGCGCCGATCGCCGCGGGAAGCGCGTATCCCATCGTTCCCATGCCGCCGCTGGTCAGAAATCTTCCTTCCCGCATCACGACATTGGCACAGCTCCAGATCTGATTCTGACCGACATCCGCAACATATACCGCATTTTCATCCATGGCCAGGGACAGGGTTTTTACAAATACCGCCGGATCCGTAAATCTCTCCGGCACAACCCGCCGGCTTTTCTTCTGGCGGATTTCCCGCAGAGCCATTGACCATGGGGTAATGTCCTTCATAGTGATTTCCTCTTTGAGCATATCCTCAAAGATCGCCCGGGCATCACCGACAATCGGAAGATCACATGCCGCGTTCTTGCCGATTTCCGCGGGATCGACATCAATGTGAATCAGCGTCTTGTGCGCCAGCATCTTCTGCGGATCATTCACTGCCCGATCCGCGAGCCGCGCTCCGACCAGAATCACCACATCGGAATCATGGATCGCCTTGTTGGCGGCGAGGTTGCCGTTGTTGCCGGCCATGCCCATGTATAACTCATGTCTGGAAGGCATGGTTCCGATGCCCATCATTGTGGAGACCACCGGAATCCGGTATTTTTCCGCGAACTCTCTGACTAACGGCGCCGCCTTGCAGAGGTGCACACCGCCACCCGTATAGAGAATCGGACGCTCGCAGGTTTCCAGGGCATGGACCACTTTTCTGATCTGCATCGGATTGCCCCGGAAGGTCGGCTTGTAGGTACGCAGATTCACTTCTTCCGGCCATTCAAACTTCCTGATCTCGGTATTCTGCACATCAACCGGAATATCAATCAGGACCGGGCCCCGTCTTCCGGTTGTGGCAATATGAAACGCTTCCCGGAAAATGCGGGGGATATCAGAAGCCTTCCGTACCAGATAGCTGTATTTCACAAAGCTCTCCGCCGCGCCGGTAATATCCGCTTCCTGGAACACATCACCGCCGATGAGATCCAGTTTGACCTGACCGGTAATGCATACCAGAGGAATACTGTCCGCGTAGGCGGTCGCAATTCCGGTAATGAGATTGGTCGCGCCCGGTCCGCTTGTACAGATACACACACCGGCTTCACCGCTGATCCGGGCCATGCCGGATGCGGCATGTGCTGCGTTGGCTTCCGAACGCACCAGCACCGTATGAATCCCCGTTTCCATCAGACTGTCATAAACCGGGCAGATCGCCACGCCGGGATATCCGTATACTGTCTTCACGCCTTCAAGCTCCAGGCATTTCGCTACTGCATCCGCACCATTCATAGGCATCCTCCTGCTGTTTCAGATCTGTTTCAGTATTTCATCCGTAATTGCAGCGGTGCCAAGCACCGTGCATCCTTCACTCTGATTATCCGCGGTCCTGAATCCAAGATCCAGGACTTTTCCGACCGCGCGTTCAATATCATCCGCTTCCTCGGCCATCGCGAAGCTGTATCTAAGCATCATCGCGGCGCTGAGAATGCAGGCCATCGGATTGACCTTGTCCATACCGGCAAGATCCGGCGCACTTCCGTGAATCGGCTCATAGACGCCGACCGTTCCTTCGCCAAGCGAGGAGGAAGGAATCATGCCGATCGAGCCGGTAATCATGCTTGCTTCATCCGAAAGAATATCACCGAACATGTTCTCTGTCACAATGACATCGAACTGGGCCGGGTTCTTCACAATCTGCATGGCACAGTTATCCACCAGCATATCCTCATAGGCAACATCCGGATATTCTTCCTTCAGACGGTGCATGACCTTCCGCCAGAGTCTTGAAGTATCCAGCACATTGGCCTTATCGACCGAGGTCACCTTGTTTCTGCGTTTGCGCGCGGTCTCAAAGGCGATCCGTCCGATCCGTTCAATTTCATGCTCGGTATAGACCATGTCATCATTGGCCTTTTCCTCACCATTGACGGTTTCCGTCTTATGCTCACCGAAATAAACACCGCCGGTCAGTTCTCTTACAATAATAAAATCAATTCCCTGATCCACAATGCTGCGCTTCAAGGGACTGGCATCACTGAGCTGCTTCCAGATCTTTGCCGGCCGGGAGTTGGAATAAAGTCCCATTCCCGCCCGCAGTCTGAGCAGACCCTTTTCCGGCCGCTTATCACCCGGAAGGCTGTCCCATTTGGGACCGCCGACAGATCCCAGCAGCACCGAGTCACTCTCTCTGCATTTCTGCAGTTCCGCTTCCGGCAGCGGATCTCCGTACTTGTCGATCGCATCGCCGCCCATTGCCACTTCCGTGTACCGGAATGTGTGGCCGTATTTTTCCGCGATCCGATCCAGAACCCGGAGGGTTTCTCTGACAAACTCCGGAGAGGATCCGTCGCCCCGGATCACCGCAATATTCTTTTCCATGTCTATTTCTCCCTGATTGAATTCATAAGACCGCCGGCAGAGATAATCTTCTGCAGAAATTCCGGATACGGGGCGGCGTGAAATACCTGGCCGGTTGTCTCGTCCCGGATTTCACCGCTGTCAAAATCCACACTGACCCGGTCCCCGGCGGAAATTGCGTCAGCCGCTGCTTCACACTCCATGATCGGCAGGCCGATATTGATGGCATTGCGGTAGAAAATCCTGGCAAAGCTTTTGGCAATGACAACGGATGCGCCGCTGGTTTTGATGACAAGCGGAGCGTGTTCCCGGCTGGATCCGCAGCCGAAGTTCCACCCGCCGACCATGATGTCACCGGGCTGAACCTTCTTCACATACTCCGCATCAATATCCTCCATCGCGTGCATCGCAAGTTCCTTCGCATCCTGGGTATTGAGATAACGGGCAGGAATGATGACATCGGTATCGACATTGTCGCCGTATTTGAATACAGTGCCTTCTGCTTTCATGTTCTCTTCCCCCTTATTCTCCGATCGTTCTTGGATCGGTAATATATCCATTCAGCGCGCTTGCGGCCGCGGTAAACGGACTCGCAAGATAGACTTCGCTCTTTACATGACCCATACGGCCGACGAAGTTGCGGTTGGTGGTGGAAACACACCGTTCTCCTTCCGCCAGGATGCCCATGTATCCGCCAAGGCACGGTCCGCAGGTCGGTGTGGAAATAATACAGCCGCTGTCAATGAAGGCAGTCATGTACCCGCGGGTGATGCATTCCCTGAAGACCTCCATGGTCGCCGGAATAATGATGCCTCTGACCCATGGCGCAATCTTTCTGCCCTTGAGTATTTCATAGGCCGCTTCCATATCTTCCATGCGGCCGTTGGTACAGCTGCCGATCACAATCTGATCGATCCTTATATCCGATCCTTCCGATGCCGGATGGGTATTCTCGGGAAGATGAGGCCAGGAAACAGTCGGAACCAGATCACTGAGATTGATTTCAATTGTCTCATCATATTCCGCATCCGCATCTGCCTCATATACCGTATAGGGACGTTCGGTTCTTCCTTCCATATAGGCAATGGTCTTTTCATCTACCGGAAAGATGCCGTTCTTCGCGCCGGCCTCAATCGCCATGTTGCAGATGCAGAACCTGTCATCCATGGAAAGCGCGTGTGCCCCCGGACCGGTGAATTCAAGGCTTCTGTACAAGGCGCCGTCCACCCCGATTCTTCCGATCAGGCTGAGAATCACGTCCTTGCCCGTCACCCGTTTCGGAAGCGTTCCGGTAAGAACTACCCTGATCGCGGAGGGAACCTTGAACCAGGCATATCCCGAAGCCATTCCGGCCGCCATATCCGTTGATCCGACACCTGTGGAAAAGGCACCAAGCGCACCATACGTGCAGGTATGGCTGTCCGCGCCGATCACACAATCGCCGGCCCCGACAACGCCTTTTTCCGGAAGTAATGCATGTTCAATGCCCATGGTTCCGACATCATAGAAATGACTGACATTCTGCGCCTGGGCAAACAGACGGCACTGTTTGGACTGGGTAGCGCTTTTGATATCCTTGTTCGGGACAAAGTGATCGAGTACGATGGAAACTCTGTCTCTGTCAAACACTCTGCTGAATCCGGCCTTCTCAAATTCATTGATCGCAACCGGCGTGGTGATGTCATTTCCATGGACAAGATCCAGCTTCGCATTGATCAGCTGCCCGGCCTTTACCTCGGGCAGACCCGCATGCGCCGCCAGAATCTTCTGGGTCATCGTCATTGCCATATCAGTGGTTCTCCTTTACATATCCGTTATTGAACGCTGAGACAAGCGCCTTGATGCCGGCGCGGATAATATCCGTATCCGTTCCGACACCCCAGCTGATGGATCCATCCGCCCATCTCAGGCCGACATAGCTGGCTGCCCGGCTGCTTGATTCGCTGTCGAGGGCGTGCTCACTGTAGGTTTCAAGCACAAAGTGCGTTCCGGTATCTTCACGCACCGCATTGGCAACGGCATCCAGACGGCCGTTTCCTTCGCCCAGCACACGGTGCTCGTCCCCATGAAGCAGAAGCTTTGCGGAAGCGGCGATCCTGTCGTTTTCCTCCTGCATGAAGTGCACTTTGGTAAGTGCCATCGGCTCACTGATATTCAGATAACGGTCCGCAAATACCTGATAGACCTCATCCGGCTTAAGCTCCTTATGACCGGTGTCAGAGACCTCCTTGACCGCATAGCCGAGTTCTTCCCGCATCTTCGGCGGCAGGGTGTAGCCGTAGTTCTGTTCAAGAATGAAGCCGATCCCGCCTTTTCCGCTCTGAGAATTGATGCGGATGATGTCCGCGTCATAGGTACGTCCGATATCATGCGGATCAATAACAATATAAGGTACCGTCCAGCGGTGATCCTTGCGGTCAGCCCGGTAGTTCATGCCCTTGGCAATCGCGTCCTGGTGACTTCCGGAGAAGGCTGCGAATACCAGTTCGCCGGCGTATGGACTTCTCTGATAAACCGGCATGCGGGTTACTCTTTCAAACACTTCGGCAATCTTCGGCATTTCCGAAAAGTCGAGTTTCGGATCCACACCATGACTGTACATATTCAGCGCAAGGGTTACTGCGTCCACATTTCCGGTCCGCTCCCCGTTTCCGAACAGACAGCATTCAATCCGGTCTGCCCCGGCAAGCAGGCCGAGCTCGGCGTCCGCTACGCCGGTTCCACGGTCATTATGCGGATGAAGAGAAAGGATCACGGCATCCCGGTATTTCAGATTCCTGGAGATATATTCAATCTGGGTCGCATATACATGCGGCATGGACATCTGAACAGTCGATGGAATATTGATGATCATCGGCTTTTCCTTTGTCGGCTTCATGATATCGAGAACCGCGTTGCAGACCTCAAGCGCGTATTCCGGCTCGGTTCCGGTAAAACTCTCCGGCGAATACTCAAACCGGAAGTTTCCTTCGTATTCCTCTGAGAGCTGCTTGACGAGCTTTGCCCCGTCAACGGCGATCTGCTTGATCTCCTCCTTGCTCTTTTTGAACACCTGCTCGCGCTGGGCAACACTGGTGGAGTTATAGAAATGAATGACAGCCGAAGGAGCGCCTCGGACCGCTTCAAACGTTTTGCGGATAATATGATCGCGGCACTGGGTAAGCACCTGAACCGTCACATCCTCCGGAATCCGGTTTTCATCAATCAGCGTACGGAGGAATTCATATTCCGTTTCACTCGCGGCAGGGAATCCGACCTCGATCTCCTTGAATCCGATTTTCACAAGCATGTCATAGAATTCCAGCTTTTCCTTCAGACTCATCGGAATGATCAGTGCCTGATTGCCGTCGCGCAGATCGACGCTGCACCACGCAGGCGCTTTTTCAATGTGGTCCTTTCTGACCCAGGTGTCATATCCTGACGGGGCGGGATAATAGCCAGGCGCGTACTTTGTGTAATCCATCATGTTCAGTTCCTCCTTTTTCAGATGCTCCGGAGATGAAAAAACTTCCATCTCCCTGCTGAGAGACGGAAGTCATAACTTACCGCGGTACCACTCTCCTTGCCGCATATGCGGCCGCTCACTCGATCAGCCAATGGCGAATCGTGCCCATTTTAACGGTGGACAGCCGGCTCGGCTTACTGCACTGTTCAGCCTCGCTGCTTAGGGGCCAGGTATTCCGGTTCAGCGGTGCTGTCTTTCACCCTCCGACAGCTCTCTGCGGCGCGCATTCCCGTATTTTTCCCCGTCATCGCATTTGCCTATTGGCAAAATACTATCAACTGCCGGTTTATTCGTCAAGAAATTTTCTTGCCATGGGCATGCAGGATGTACGGGCTGTCCCGGCCGCTTTCTTTTCCATCGCTTTTCTGATGGGAAAACAGAAGAAATGATTCATAATGTGCTATTCTACAGGAAGTCGGAGGTTTTTATGGCAGGAGCGATGAGAAAGAAACGCAGAAGGAAGGAAGCGAAAAAGGCGGTCGCAGGATTCATGGTGGATGAATACCGGCAGATGATGCAGGAAGCAGCCAGTTCCCCGGAGGTCATGTCTGCCCTTCATCACGCGCTTTCGTCTGATCCGTATACCGGAAATGAGAAACTCTTCCGCAGTCAGCTTGAATGCGAAGTGATCGGGCAGATGATCTCCTCTTTGATCGGAGAAACCAATCCCCGGGCCAGTCTGCTTGAACTGACTCAGGGATCAAGACTTGGAAGCGCGCTGAAGGAAGTCTTTCCGCAATGGGATCAGCTCGTAAACAATACCCAGCTGCAGGACTTCTACCTCGAATCCCTGAAGGCCATGCACCGGGAAATCGAATCAGAAATCTCCCGTGTCCTCTCTATGAAACAGGGACTGGAGGATCTTGAACCGGAAGGAATCCTGTACGATCCTTCCAGCGACGATCTTCCCTTCTGACATAACCGCGCTGTGCGGTTTTCTTTCTGTCTTAACAAAAAGGCACCCGGAGAGTGCCTCAGAATTCCTTATCCTTTTTTGATGTTCTGCGGATCAGAGCATACGCCAGTCCATACATGATGAGAATGAATATGGCGAATATCGTCATCGATGTGTCGGATTCCACCATTGCACAGGCATCGTAGAAGCTGTGAAAGAAGGCAGGAATCAGAAATGCCAGAAACAGATCCCGCTTTCTTTCCTTCACCCTTCCGTAGATATCATGTTTCTTGGCGGTTCCATAGAACAGTCCCATGAACACCGCAAAACACATATGTCCGGGTATGGAAAGCAGCGCTCTTGGAAGAGCAACCGAGAGTCCATAGGAGAACACATAGAACACATTCTCAAGCGCCGCAAAGCCCAGTGATACAAATACGGCATATACCACTCCGTCAAACAGGTAATTGAAGTTGTGATCATTCCAGGATCCGTGATACAGGAAGAACAGCTTGCTCGCCTCCTCAGCAATTCCCACGGAAACAGCTGATTTGATCAGATAATCCGTTTCCGAGGAATACTTGAACATGGACATGACATAATCCGCGGCCTGTTCCAGAACAATTGCCGCAAAAGCCGACAGCACTCCGGCGAAGACCAGTTTCAGAAGCAGTCCGCCCGGTTCTTTTTCCACCTTGTCCTGACGGTAGATATAAACCATCAGAAACACAGCCGGAAGAACTGCCGCCGCAATATATACAGCTGTTGCCATATTCCTTTCTCCCTTCAGCTTTCTCTGTTATGAAAAAGATCATACAGCCGGTTCCGGGAAATGCCGGCCGAGCTTGCCACTTCCCTGACCGCTTCCGAGCGGGCCATGCCGGAGGCAACTCTTTCATGGACCATGTTGATCAGCGCGCTGTAGTCAACATCCTTCCGGTAGTCGTCCTTGTTTCCATCCATGACAATGACCATTTCTCCCTTGAGTTCTTCGGAAACCTCAAGGATTTCCTTCACGGTTCCGCGGATGAATTCCTCATGGAGCTTGGTCATTTCCCGCGCCAGCACACAGCGGCGGTCACCGAGTATTTCAAGGCAGGACTTCAGACAGCGGGTGATGCGGTGAGGACTTTCATAGAAGATCAGTGTCATCGGATAGTTCGCAAATTCCTTCAGTCTGCGACGGCGCTCCGTATCCGACTGCGGCAGAAAGCCGACAAACAGAAACGGCTGCGCCACCAGGCCGCTGGCAACGAGGGCGTTGAGCACCGCGGAACTTCCGGAAACCGGCACAACATTATATCCGAGTGCGGAAGCCTCGCTTACCACCCGCTGGCCGGGATCGTTGATCAGGGGATACCCCGCATCTGAAATCAGCGCGATGTTCTGTCCCTGCGCAAGCATTCCGATAATGCCATGGGTGGAGCTTTCTTCATTGAAATTCTGATAGGAGATCAGACGGTTATGAATATCAAAATGCTTCAGCATCTGCCCGCTGGTCCGGGTATCCTCACAGGCAATCACATTGACACTTTTCAGTATTTCAACTGCCCGCGGTGTCATTTCCGAAAGATTCCCTATCGGTGTTGCGACAAGATACAGGGTCGGCTTTTCGTTTTCAAAGCTTTTCTGCCGGATCATTTTTCGCTTCCCCTGGCGGCTTCTTCCGCTTTTTTCTTCGAGGATTTGAAACTCCTTACCGTAACGTTGGGGTTATTTGTCTGCGGCTCCGGCCGACGGCGGTTCTCCCGGCGCTGCCTGTTTCCGCCGCTGCTGCTGTTTCCGCCGCGGCGGCTTCCGGATGAAGCGGAGGCAGCTTCCTTCTGAGGTTTGGAACGGCGCTCATTGCGCAGATTCCTGAGCTCCGCTTCTTTCTGATGAGAGGTATCCTTGGATTCCGCCGAGATCCCGCGGCTCTTTTCACTGTCACTGGCGGAGAAGGCTGCCCGGGGCTCCTTGACATCCCGTACACCCGGAGCGATGTGCGTCTGCTTCTGGTTTCTCTCGCGGCTCTTTCTGCCTACCGCAATTCCCTTGCGGACGACCGTATTCTCCCGAAGCTCGTCAATCGTAATCACTTGATAGCTTTCACTGTTTTCCAGCCTGGCCTCATTGGTCATGACGTTCATGGAGGTCACCCGGTACATCACGCCCTGATATTCCACATGCGCGCCCATCTTGGGAAGTCCGGCTGTGATCTCTTTGTAATTGGCGTCCTCATACTTCAGACAGCACATCAGCTTTCCGCACATGCCGGACAGTTTTTCCGTATTCAGTGCCAGCAGCTGATTCTTGGCCATATTGATGGATATTACATCGGTCTTGGTCTTGAATCTTGCGCAGCAGCATTCCATCCCGCACATGCCGATTCCGCCGATCATCTTTGCCTTGTCGCGCTCACCGATCTGACGCAGTTCAATCCGGCAGTGCAGGCGGCTTCCCAGCCGCTTGAGCAGCTCCCGGAAATCCACCCGCTGTTCCGCCTGATAGACAAACAGAATCTTGGAGCGGTCCAGCATGTATTCCGCCGACAGCAGATGCATGGAAAGATCCAGATCCCTGATCTCCTGTTCACAGATCCTGAACGCCTCCTTGCCGGCTCTGAGATTGTCTTCGTAATCCTGCAGATCATTTGCGTCTGCTTTTCTGAGAATCGGCTTTGACGGCATCCGGGAAGAAGGATAGATCGATGTGCTCGTACATCCGCCCTGTACTTCCCCCAGCTCCATGCCCTGACTTGTCTCCACAACCACTTTGTCACCGGGCTTCAGATCATTCCTGCTGGTTCCGAATGAATAGGACCGGCCGCTGTTCCGAAAGCGGACCGATACGGAATAGTCATAATGGACAGACGGCTGTTCGGCAGCCCGGGGAACTCTTGTGTCTGTTTCTCTGTTAATCATTGGTGCATTCCTCCAGTCTGAACAATGCCTGTGCCAGAAGCAGGCTCAGATCATTGTTTCTGTTGACACGGTCACGGGATTCTCCCGCGATCTTTACTTTTTCTGTCAGCTGCCGGCGGGTATTCTGAACTTTTTCCGCCGACACAGCCCTATGATACCATGAGGTCGTGCCGCCGTCATATGACAGGGCATCCATAAAAAACTTCAGAAGAAAACTGAAAAAATAATCCAGCGTATCCACATTCTGGTCTCTGGCATCCTTCTGCTTCACCCCTTCCGAGGTGTCACTTCCCGCCTTTGCCCGGTATCTCGATTCATAGTCGACATACAGAAGCCGACGTTCTCTTCCGCCTTCGGCATACTGTTGGAACATATGCTTCGCCGCCTGAAAGGAAGCGGACGCGGCGGTATCCGGAATGGCGGAAAGATCCTTTACGATGCAGGAGAGCAGAGGTGCATCCTCTTCATCCACTCCGGCTTTTTCAATGAATTCGCTGATCACCCTGGCGGAAAGAGGCTGAAACGGGATACAGATACAGCGGCTGCGGATGGTTTCCAGCACCCGCTCGGCATTATCCGCGGTCAGAATCGCGTATACCTCGCTGGATGGCTCCTCGAGAAACTTCAGCAGGCTGTTCATTGCCCCGATACTCGTATTCTCAAAGCGGTGAATCACATATACCTTCCGTCCAAACCCGCCGGAAGCCGTTCTGGAGAAGCGCTGCTGAAGACTGTCGATCTCTTCCTTCTTGATCGCCTCCTTGCGGCTTCCGTCCAGAAAGATAAAATCTCCATAATCTCCCCGGTAGATCGCCGCAGCGGTGTCCCTGAGCGAAGGATCCGCCTTTGCTTCATTGAGCAGTGAACGGGAACGGGTCAGAATACTCGCCGCAAACAGCATCGCCGCTTCCTTTTTCAGGGAATTCTCCGGTCCGGAAAAGAAATAGGCATGAAACAGCGAGTCTTTTTTCAGCATTTCATTCAGAAGCGAAAACTGCGGCATCTTCTGGAACAGCTGGAAAAAGACAGCACGGTTCTCCGCCTGCCGTTTTTCCATTTCCTCCTTTTCCGCCTCCTGCGCAAGCAGCTTTTTATCTGCGGCAGTGAGCTTTGCCTCAGCCATGGATCAGCTCCAGAACCGCCGCAAGCGCGTCCTCCGTAACCTCATCCAGGCTTCTGGAGGCATCAATCCGCACCATCCGGCTGCCGGCTTTTTCGGCAACCTTCTGATATCCCTCATAAACCTTCTGATGAAACTCCATGCTTTCACTGTCCATCCGGTCTGTTTCCCGTGCGTTAAGACGGATCCGCTCCAGTCCCAGAGAAGCCGGAACGTCAAGAAAGATGGTTCTGTCCGGCATCATTCCGCCGGTCGCAAAACGGTTCATTTCCAGAACCTCATCCACGCCGATCTGCCGCCCATAGCCCTGATAGGCAGCCGAGCTGTCCACAAACCGATCACAGATCACATGGGTTCCTTCCGCAAGAGATGGAAGAACGATCTCGACAAGATGCTGGCGGCGGCTGGCGGCGTAAAGCAGCGCTTCGCAGCGGGCGTCCATATCGGTATTCTCCGGATCCAGAATGATATCCCGGATTTTTTCGGCAATCCTGGAGCCGCCTGGCTCCCGGCTGTAGCGTACCGGAATCCCCATCTGTTCAAGCCGCGCGCACACCATTTTTGAAACCGTGGTCTTGCCGCTGCCGTCCGGCCCTTCAAACGTGATGAATTTTCCCTTTGTCATCATTGTTCCTCATCTTCTGTCTTATTCCTGTTCAATCAGGCCCCGATCTCTTTCAGAGCCTGCTTCATTGCCTTCCGCTCTTCTTCGGCAGCGGTTCTTTCCGCCGCTTCCGTTCCGAAATAGAACTTGATCTTCGGCTCGGTACCGGACGGACGCACCGCACACCAGCCTTTTTCAAGCTCATAATAGAGCACATTGGAAGAAGGAAGGTCCAGTTTCTTTTTCTCACCGCTTTCAAGATCCGTCCGGATCCCGGTTTTATAATCACGGATCGCCAGTGTTTTCTTTCCGGCAATCTCTTTCAGCGGATGGCTGCGCAGCTGTTCCATGATCTGCTTCATCCGCTCCTTCCCGCTGATTCCCTGAAAGGAGACACTGGTCTGTCCCTCCAGAAACCATCCATACTCCCGGTACAGATCCTCCATCACTTCCAGCAGAGTTTTCCCTTTGGAGTGATAGAACGCGGCTGCCTCACACAGAAGCGCGGTTTCCTGAACCGCGTCCTTGTCCCGGACGGCGGTGCCGGCAAGACATCCGAAGCTTTCCTCAAACCCAAAGACAAAACAGGATTCTCCGCTTTCCTCAAATTCCTGAATCTTTTCCCCGATGAATTTGAACCCGGTCAGCGTCTCAAACAGCCGGACCCCGTATTTTTCCGCCAGCGGTACAGCCATCTGTGAAGAGACAATGGTCTTTCCAATCGCCGCGTTGTCCGGAAGCGTTCCGCTGTTCTTCTTTTCCTTCAGAATATAATCCGCAAGCAGAATACCGGTCATATTGCCGTTGAAAAAATGATAGGTGCCTCTGTCATCCGGAACCCAGAGACCCAGCCGGTCCGCGTCCGGATCCGTTGCCAGAACAAGATCCGCGTGAATCCTTTCAGCCAGTTTCAGGGCCAGATTCCATGCCTCGCGCGCTTCGGGATTGGGATATTCGCAGGTCGCAAAACTGCCGTCCGGATCCTCCTGCTCTTTTACGACATGCACATCGTCAAACCCCAGATCCGCAAGAATCTTCATCACCGGAATGCGGCCGGTGCCGTGCAGCGGGGTATAGACGATCCGAAGAGCCGGCCCATATTCTCCAGCCAGTTCCGGATGAATCACACTGTCCATTACCGCTTCATAATAAGCACTGTCAATCTCTTCCCCGATCTCATGAAAAAGTCCCTGTTCCTTCGCTTCCTGAATGGAAATCACCGGGATTTCCTCAAAGGTGTGAATTTCTTCGTACGCTTTCATGATTTCCCTGGCATGGGTAAGCGTAATCTGTCCGCCATCCTGCCAGTACACTTTATATCCGTTGTATTCCGCCGGATTATGGCTTGCGGTGATGACAATCCCCGCAAGACATCCAAGCTTTCTTACCGCGAAGGAGAGTTCCGGCGTCGGCCGCAGAGATTCAAACCGGTATGCAGGAATGCCGCATGCATTCAGAGTCATCGCGGCTTCCAATGAAAACTCTCTGCTTCCAAAGCGGCTGTCATAGGCAATGACCACGCCTTTATCCGTATCTCCTGTTTCCTTCAGGCACTGTGCCAGGGCATAGGTTGCCCGGCGGACGGTATAACGGTTGATCCGGTTGATTCCGGCTCCGAGAATCCCCCGCATTCCGCCTGTCCCGAATTCCAGATCCTTCCCGAAACGCTCCAGAATTTCTCTGTCATCCCCTGCGATCGCCATCAGTTCTTTCTTTGTATCAGAATCAAAACAGTCTGAACTCAGCCAGTGATCAAAGACCTTCTTCGCCTTTTCCAGTTCCTTCATCATCCTTCTCCTCTTCCAGTGGATCGGGGATTGTTTCCTTTTCCGGCATCAGGGCATCGAATACCGGAAGCGCGAGGCGCGCGGAAACATATCCTGCTGTGCCGATTCCAAGAAACAGCCAGATCGCAAGAATATAGACAAACGTATCCGGGCTGATCAGAAACCATCCGGTCATCAGTCCGTTGACAGCCAGGAGCGCAAGGCTTCGGGCGGGATTGGCTGTGGCAAGACGCACCGCATTTCCAAACGTATTCCCCACCGTATTATCGAAGCGCGCAAACAGCAGAAGCACCCAGGCAAACAGAATGATGGAAAGCGAGGTCAGAGCGATCACAGCCCCAAACCCGGCCGGACTGGTCCGGGAGGAAAACGCCATTCCGATCAGCCAGAAATACAGCATTCCGTTGACCGCTGTGAGAATGATGGCAAATGGAAGACTCTTCAGGAAGTTGCCGGCAAAGAAGTGAAAGAAATCATGAAATGTACCGGTATCTTCATCCCGGATCATCCGCATCATGACATAGTACATGGATGAAATCGCATCCGCAGCCGTAATCACGGGAATACACAGAAGCAGACACAGAAAATTCAGCACCAGAATATCAAACAGCCTGGACAGAAACACCATGAACGGCCGCTCTCTGTAAATATCATTCTTCATCATTCACCGCTCCGTTTATTCCGCGTAGTCACCGCCTTCTACGCCGAAATATTCCTCAAAGGACTCAAATACATCCGTCTCATAGATTTTTGTCGCGTAATCCACACCGATATACCGGAAATGCCAGGGTTCATACGCATAGCCGGTGATCTCCTGCTTGCCCTTTGGATAGCGCATGATGAATCCGTATTCATGCGCGTGCTCCCTCAGCCAGACGCCGCTCTGGGTATCTTCAAAGGACTGATTGAAATTAATGCCGTTGAGACTGCCGTCCCCTTCCACAAAATCCGCCGCAAGTCCGGTCTGATGATCCGAATATCCAGGTCGTGAGGAAATGGTGTCGGCAGTTTCCGTTCCATAACTCGCAGAATAATTGTTATACAGCTGCCGCTGATACTCCTCGCCGCGGTATGCGCTCGAAATACTCAGGGTAACTCCTTCCTGTGCCGCCGCATCCGCCATCTGCTTCATCATGGAAGCCGCCTCCGCCTTCATCTGGCAGCCCTGGGTCTGACGGATTTCCGGTACTACAAGATCAGACGGCACATAGCCATCCGGCAGTTTGTGCTTTTTATTTGCGACAATCAGAAGACTCTCCGTATCCGTAAATACCGAGGGATCCAGCGTCTGAGGTTCCTCTGTCTCTGCTGGTTCAGGTTCAGAAGAAGCCATTGGCTCTTTCGTGGGTTCACTTGTTTCAGCCGGTGCAGTTTCTGTTTTTGTTTCCGTCTGTACGGCGCTTTTCTGTGTGAGTACACCATAAAGGCCAATGCCAAGCAGAAACAAGAGCAGAATCAGAAGGACTGTCAAAAACCGTTTCATACAGATTTCTTTTCCTCAAAAATCTTTCTTTTGTCAAGCTCATGCAGTACAAACCATCCGATGATTACTGCGATCAGTTCCCCAACCGCCACCTCAAGTCCGTATACCGGAGCCATCCCGGCAATGTTGTCCGGATTGAGTATCCACGCCAGCTCCAGGCCGACAAATACACCGTTGAACAGCACCGGCATCAGAATGGAAAGCACCGGAATCCCGGCAACCCGGATATAGCGCAGTCGGTAGGTAGCCACCGCCGCGAGAAAAGTTGCCAGCGTGCCGATCACAATATCAATCGGTCCCGTTACATTCATGGCCACTCCGATCAGATTGCTCAGAAAGCATCCAAGCGTCACTGCCCAGATGCCCGGCTTCCAGAAAATCGGCAGAAGGGTCAGCCCTTCCGCGATCCGCACCTGTATCGGTCCGAAGGAAAATTCCGACAGAACCAGGGTGAGCACAGTATAGACCGCGGCAACCATCGCAATTCTTGTAAACGTATTGTTCTCCATAGAAACACTCCTGTAAAAATCACTGTTGTACGCCGTAACCGGCGGCAGTTTTCCTGCAGTCATTCATTATACGTGCGATTTGAGCGCCGCGCTACCCATGAGTCCGCACAGGATCCCATACAAACAAGGAGATCACCCGCAGTCCGATGATCTCCTGTAAGATGCGCTATTCACTGTTTCCGATTTTCGCGACCGTTCCGCCTTCCAGAAGTTCAATCGGAAAGATCGCAGGCATCCGGTTGGCGTTTTGGGGATTCTCAATCAGACTGATCAGCCGCTCCGCCGCGGTAATGCCCATCTGGGTCGTACTCTGGCGGATGGTGGTCAGCTTTGGTTCAAGTGCCTGGGTCAGAGGAATACCGTCATATCCTTCAAATGAGATATCCTCCGGAATCCGCAGGCCAAGCCGTGCCGCGGCTTCCTGGGCGCCAAGATACCCCATGTCATCCGGCAGAAGAATGCAGGTCGGCCTCTCTTCAAGGGACAGAAGCTCCTGCACGATACTGCGGGTCAGAGTAATGTCATCGTACAGACCTTCCCGGATATACTCCTTCGGAACCGGAAGATCATAGAATGCCATGACATTCCTAAACTGGATAATCCGCGTTCTTGTCACAACCGAATTATTGTGGCCGTGAACATACGCAATCCGTTTATGTCCCTGCTGGATTGCATATTCCACAAGTTTTCTGACACCGGTCTCATTATCCGAAAGCACCGCCGGTGTTTTCCGGTACAGGTGATCGATGGTAATGCATGGGATGCCGCAGACGGAAAGTTCCTTGATGGAAGGATCCTCAAAGTATGCGCACACAATGCACACCCCGGCACAGCTGTTCTTCTTCAGCCGGTCCTGCCAGCTTTCTCCCTCCTGAAGTGCCGTATGATGAATAAACGTGATGTCATATCCCAGTTCTTCCGCTTTCTTCCGGAAAGCTTCAAGAATGAGAATAAAGAAAGGATGTGTAAGGCCTCTGCCGCTTTCTTCCTCATAAATGATTCCGAGCGTATGCGGGCAATCCGCGGCGTTTGTCGCAGTCATAAATCACGCCCTCCTGTATGATCTGCTTCTATTCTACCATGCCGAAGGGCTTCCTTGGAAAAGGAGAAAACGATCTGCCGACAGAAACAGCAGCTCCCTCTTCAGGATCATTCAATCCCGAAGAAATGTCTGAAGGCGTTCCGCTTCCTTCTTTCCTTTTTCATACAGAGTGATAATGGCGCTGCGGTCCTTGGTCAGGGTCTTCATATTGCCGATGGTATCCGGCGCAAGAATGATCACCTTTCCCTGCCGCTCAAGGTTTTTTGCCTGATCCAGCTGCTTGTTGTAGGTCTCTGCCCGGTTGATCAGCGCTTTCTGAATCGCCGGATAGCGGCCAAGCAGCTTCGCGGCCAGCGCGTCATTTTTCTTTCTTCGGTAGAAGTCCCGGGGTTTCGTCAGAATGACCACCACTCTGTCACACCCGCAGTCCATCGCTTTCTGAAACGGGATGGGATCACTGAGGCCGCCGTCAAAATAGTAACCGTTCTGATAGTGCACCGGTTTCGAAGCCAGCGGTACGCAGCACGAAGCCATGCAGGGGCCGTTGTCCCCTTTTTCCAGACTGTGCACGTCGAAGTAAACCGGCTCTCCTGTTTCCGCGTTGGTCGCAACGATCAGAAACGTTCCGTCACTTGCCATCATGGTGTCATAATCCAGCGGGTATTCTCCGTTTTCGCCGGCGAGCTCCGGACCGAAGATATAGTCGAGGTCCAGATAATTGCCGCTTTTGAGAAAGGCTTTGACGCCCATGTAGTCACTGCGGAAGCTGTAGTCCGAATAGAACTTCAGTCCCCTTCCGTGCTGTTTCGCAAGAAAGGAAGCGATATTGGCGCTGCCTGCGGATACACCGATCAGACAGTCAAAAGAAATATCATGTTCCAGGCAGTAATCAAAGATACCCGATCCGAATGACGCCCGGTTTCCTCCGCCCGGATCCACAATGCCAATCATATTCTCTCTCCCAGGTGCTCAAGCACCGACGCGGTGATTGCCGAGATCCGCAGAGACGCCTCTTCTTCGATTTCCTGATAACTTCGGCTGCTGGTTTCATCCGCCTTGTCTGAAATCGCCCGTACAATGACAAACGGTACATGGAAAAGCCAGGCGGTCTGTGCCATGGCAGCCCCTTCCATCTCACAGCAAAGGCCTCCAGTCTCCTGATGGATCCGGTGTTTGTCTTCACTGTCATGCACAAAAGTATCACCGCTGACAACCGTGCCCTCAAACACCCGGACCTCCGGTGCCAGTTCCCTTACCGCATCAACTACCAGCCTCCGCATCTGCGCATCGGCTGGAAACGCACGCACATTCAGACCCGGAACCTGACCTTTTTCATAGCCGAGTCCGCAGACATCCATGTCATGCTGAATCGCCGCATCCGACACGACGATATCCTCAATGTCAAGCTCAGGATCCAAAGATCCGGCTATACCGGTATTGATGATGGCGGAGCAGTGAAAATGATCGATCAGAAGGGATGCGCAGATGCCCGCATTCACCTTGCCGATGCCGCACATTACAAGAACCACCGGCATGCGTCCGACGGTTCCTTCATAGAATGTCATGTCCGCGATCGTTTCCTGACAGGCGACATTCATGCGTGCATGCAGTATTTCCACTTCATGTCTCATTGCCCCGATCACGCCGATTTTTCCGGTTTTCATCCTATCCTCCCCCTTGCCTTGTTCTCACGGATCAGAAATGTCATTCCGATGGTCTTGGCGTCATCCACTTCACCATTCAGAATCTTTTCCGTGATCTCATCCAGCGACAGCCGGCAGAGATTCAGGTATTCATCCGCGTCGAGATGCTGGCCAAGAAAGCGTCCCTTCTTCGCGTAATACAGTTCAATGACCTCCGTGTCATAGGCAGGAGTAGGAACCATGGATCCAAGGTGAAAGAAATCCAGGCCTTCATATCCGGTCTCTTCAATGATCTCACGCTTTGCGGTTGTCATCGGATCCTCTCCCGGTTCTTTTTTGCCGGCCGGGTATTCCAGCATGATTTTCTCCTGGGCATACCGGTACTGGGTGACAAAGAAAAACTTCCCTTCCTCATCCTCAAGCGCAATGCCCACGCCGCCGGGATGTTCCACTACCTCACGCGGTACAGTTTCTCCCTCCGGTGTCTTTGCCTCATCGAGGCGCACCCTGATGATATGGCCGTCATATACGGTTGTTTTCTTCAGCGTCTCTTCCTTCATTTCCATTAACTAAATCCATCACTTTCCTTTTCATTATATGCCATGGGTTTTCCCAGAAGAAAACCGATCCGGCCCATGGTCAAAAAAACACTTCAGTTTTTCTGAAGTGTCACTGTATTTTCTGCCAGAGTTCATCACTGAGTTTTTCATTCATCGGCCTGTCCAGAAGCTCCGGCTCCTGCAGAAACAGCTGCAGCATCTTCATCGATTTGGAAAAATAGAATCCGTCCGCGATCCGCTCATCCACCGTAAAGCCAAGTTCCACTCCATCCCGGAAGATCACCTGCTCATTCTCAAAGAACGGAAGCCGGCCGGTTCTGCCAATCACCACAAACAGCGAAGTCGTTCCCCAGTTGGTCAGATGGTGATAGCCGTTGGGAAGGCCGATCGATCCAAGATTTGCGATCACCGCTGAGGAATGATACGGATCTGTTTCAATCAGCGCCTTTGGAATCATCCCCTTTTTTTCCAGTCCGCAGATCAGTCCCACCACCGGGCGTGAAATCCAGCGAGGCAGCTGGTTGAAGCGGTCCATGACGGAACTGGACTCATCCGTATAGCCTTTTGTCTTCAGCTTTTTGAGCTGACGCTTGATTTCGTCATGCACATCATCTATTGTCCATTCCGGTTTTGCGTGCAGAAACGCCAGCACTTCGCCCCCGTCGTCCTCAAACACCTGCTTGACTGTAAACGCCGTGCTCACCTCATTGCGCATATAGACACGGCGGTTGTGAATAAACATTGAAAGCTTCCGGCGCAGAGTAATGGTTTTGAGCACTGCCGTCACAATGCACTGAAACAGATTGTATCTGTACTCAGGATCCATTGCCTGTTTCTTTTCCAGATAGGCATTGAGATTGGTCAGATCAATTTTGAATGTGAAAAAAGCCTGGTTGTCGCAGCGGTCCGGATACATGTACGGCATGATGAAATGCATCGCGTCCAGATCTTTGATCAGCTTTCCGTCAAAGCGGTCCCCCATTTTAATACATCCCCCTTATGATTTTTTTATTGTACAACGAATCAGATGAATTGCTATTCCTGTGTCATGACTGAAAAAGGATGTTCCGAAGAACACCCTCAGTCCAGAGACTTCCGTTCAATTTCCCGGCAGAGAACGATTTCCCTTGATTCATGGTGATTCTCAATACAGGTCTGCAGAGTCACATAGCGGTCTTCAGCGGTATATTCCACACCGGTTGAATAATACTCATGGGCCTTTATGTTTTCCTTGTAGCGGGCAAAATACTCCGGATCATATTCCAGCCGGTTATATTCCAGGCCTTCATAGCAGTACTGGCTTCCGTCCGCCATGGTTTCCAGCGGGCAGTTGTATACCGCGCAGATTTCGTAGTAGCGTACCTCATGATTGGTTACGACCGTGACATAGCGGTTTGCCTCCCATACCGAATAATCGGTCAGAAGCGCCAGCGGCGTAAAGACAAGGGTGCGGTCCGGATTCCGGAACGGATAGATGTAATGACCGTAGATGATCGTATTCATCTCGCTGGAATCGATCGTATTGCGGCTGTCCAGAACAATCGATCCATAGGACTGGTATTCCAGGGTCTGCCAGTTGAGATACAGATAGTAATTCTCATTGCTGTACTGCAGAACCGGATCATGAACCAGATTGTTATTGAAATGCAGAATACAGCGTACATCACCGTTGATTGCCTGATCATCCACCAGTTCCTGCCGAAGCCCTGCCAGCGTTTCCGCATCCAGTTCATGGTTTCCGGATGGTTCCTTTGTCGGCTCCGGAGTCGGAGTCGGGGTCGGGGTGGGAGCGGGAGTGGGAGAAGGAGTTGGAGAAGGAGAAGGAGAAGGGGTAATGACAGCGGCAGGGGTTTCCTTTTCTTTCCCGGCAGAAAGAATTCCTGAATTTCTGACGATGATCCATCCCAGAAAGAGAATCACCGCCGCCGCGAAAACACTCAGCGCAATACGGATCGGTTGTTTCAGTCTTTTCTTTTTCACAAGACCTATTATAGCTCAAGTCATCCTGAGACAGAAACACCCCGCCATGCGGCAGGGTGTCATATTACATGATGGGAATGCGGATGATGCAGTCGGACAGCGGCCAGGTGCTGCAGGCATGTACATAGCCATACTGTCTGTCGGCACGCCGGCGTCCGTCTCCATCCTGCGGGATGAACACGTCCCCGCTGACAAGCTTTGCCCGGCAGTATCCGCAGGCACCGCTCCGGCACCGGCTTCCATTCCGGATTCCGGCCCGCTCCAGCGCGACGGTCAGCGGCTCCAGGGAACTTGCCTCGATCACATCCTCCTGCCGGCCGCGCAATACGGTCAGATGAAAGGTCTTTGGTTCAAAATCCTTCGGATAGCCTTCCGCTTCCGCCACATTCCGCGGCGCTCCGAACACCTCCATGCGGATGCGCCTTGGCGGTACATTCAGCGCTTCAAGCTCGCCTTTTACAAAGTGATACATCGGCAGCGGACCGCATACAAAGTACGTGGTATCTTCGCCGGAATACTTCTGAATGAGATCTCTGGTCAGGAATCCCTTTTCTCCTTCATAGGGTTCATCCCCGCTGATCACGTTGACAAAGCGGACTCTCTCACAGTCAATGGCATTCAGTTCCTTTTCCAGAATGATATCCTTTGTGGAAACGGATCCATAGAGAATCGTGAGATCCGCATCCAGGGTTCCATGCGCGATTTCCTTTGCCATCGAACAGAACGGAGTGATTCCGCTTCCGCCTGCCAGGGCAACAATCGTCCGGCTGTCCCGCAGCGGCTCATAATAGAACTGTCCGAACGGCAGATGGGCATCAAAGCGGTCCCCTTCCTTCACATTGGCATACAGCCAGTTTGCCGCAAAGCCGGTTTCCGGACGGCCATTGCGGACGGTGATCTGAAAAAACGGATGTTCTCCTTCTCTTGCCTCAAAGGGAGCGCTGCAGATCGAATACGGACGCGTCGTAACCGTTCCGTTGATTTCAAGATCGAGCGAAACATACTGGCCGCACTGAAACGGCGGCAGAACATCCCCGTCCACTGCCTCAAAGGTAAACCTTCTTGCGGTCGGTGAAACATCCTCGCATTTTGTGACGACAACCCGTGTAACCTGCGGATGAAGCTCCCGGGCAACTTCCTTGATATGATCGTGATAAAGATTTTCCGGACTTCCGGACTCAATCAGTTTTCTTCTTGCGTTGGTCACCCGGCTCGCCCCGGTGACATCCTTCAGAAATCCATAGACCTTCATGCATGTGCCTCCTTCTTCATCTCCTCAAGAATCATGGTTGAGGCAATCTTTCCGTTATTGATATTGCAGGCCATTCCATCCCCGACCAGCTGATGACTCGCACAGCTGACGAGTCCCCTGATATACTGTTCTCTTTCCACATCCTCGAGACGTCCGACAACGGAATTATCCATGGAATGCTGGTAGCCGTAGATGCCGCCCTTGTACATCCCGGTATAGTGCGCCATGGTCATCGGTGATTCAATTTCGATCTCCACCACATGATCGAGAAGATTGACGCCAAGCCGGCTGCTGACCTTGTCGATCATCTCTTTGGCAACCTGTCGCTTTACGGCATAGTAGTCATCCGCACTGACGCCGTCAAACGCCTCCGGCAGCGGCAGGAAGGTAATCGAAAGACTGGTCATGCCCTGGGGCGTACATTCCGGATTGGCAAGATTCAGACAGATGGTGGAAAGACAGCTCCAGCCGCCCAGTTTTCTTCCTTCTGCCCAGAACACATCCGTGTCAAAGGGAATTTCACTGGAGAATACCGAATAGGAATGAATATTCAGCTTCTCAGGCGGCTCATCCAGCAGTAATACCACCGAGAAATTGGTGACCGACATCGGCATTGCGTTGGCATATTTTCTGGCCTGAGGCGGAACCTCGGACTGCGGTTCAATCATCCTCCCATAGACCTCATTGGGATATGGCGCGCTGGCGATGTAATCCGCGTGAATCTCATCGCCCCGGGCGGTTCTTACGCCATAGACGCGGCCATCCCTGACAAGGATCTTCTCCACCTCCTGGCGGTATTCAAACTGAACGCCGAGTTCCTCACACCTGTTCTGCATGGCCATTGCCATCTCATGTGAGAATCCTCTGGCGACAAAACTGCCGCCGATCATATAGTCCGCCATCAGAAACGCATAGATCGTAAAGGGCAGAGTGCTGATCGGCTGACCGACATACACCCAGTATGCGCTGAGGATCTTCTTGACATCCTCCGGCAGATCAAACGCCACATCCAGAACCTCTTTGGCGGAATATCCCGCTGTCTTGACCAGTTCCTCATGCCCCAGCAGCATCTCCAGTTTGGAAAGCTTATGCTCATTGAGAAACAGCACGGATTCATATACCTTCCGGCAGATTTCCAGAAGCCGGTTCACTTCTTTCCTTGTGCCCGGGTATTTCGCCTCGATTTCATCCGCACAGACCCAGGTACCGTTGGCTCTTCTTCCGGCGTGAAGCTCAATATCGATCCCGTCTTTCGGAGAATAGAGCTCATAGGCCTCCGGAACCCGCAGCCAGTCAATCGCGACCTTCATCTCATCGAGATACTGCCGGATATACAGCGGATCCTCCCTGAGGCCGAGCGACATCATTTCATGCAGGGTCGCCTCCATTTCGATGCCGCCGCGCACAAAGCTTGTTGCCACACCCCCGGGAAGATTATGCCGTTCAAGAACCAGCACATCTTTTCCCTCTCCGGCAAGACGCATGGCACAGCTCATGCCCGCAAGCGCACCGCCGATGACAATCACATCGTATTTATCTTTATAGAACGCCATAGGAACTTCCTTTCTGGTTTAACCACCATAATTATACCCGCATCACGCTGTAAGCGCTCACATTATTCACGGAAAACATTGTTTTCAGATCCTTTCTTTTTTAAACTGACTGTAAGTGGCATATGGTCAGACCAGCAGTCGGGAGGTATTTATGGAAATCGGTGTCATTGAGGCTCCTACCGTCAAGCAGCTGTTTATCGAAAAGATCATCAGTATGATCATAAGCGGCGAGCTGAAAGCCGGCGATCGGCTGCCGAGTGAGCGGGAGCTCGCTGCCCAGGCTCACATTTCAAAATCTGCAGTGCATCTCGCCATGTCGGAGCTCGAACGGCTTCATTTTGTGGAAACCCGGGAACGTCATGGTACGTATGTCTGTGACTATGCCCGTTCCGGAACGATAGAAACCCTGAATCTTCTGGTACGCATGCAGACACCGGCATTCGTCGATCTCTCCCATATGTCTGACATGCTGGAGATGCGGACCGCACTGGAAGGCAAGGCCATGGAGCGGCTCTGTGAAAAGATGAATGAAGAGGATCTTGCCATTCTGGAAGCGGATATCGCCCAGGCAGATGCCGCCGCAGAAAAAAAGGATGTTCATGCCCTGGCAGAAGCCTTCTTTGAATTTCATCATGATATCTGCTTCTGCTCCGGCAATTTCATCCTGCCTCTGCTGTTCAACTCCTTCCGGCCGGTCACCCTTTCCTATTGGGAGTACGCCATCCGCCATCTTGGCTGTGAATCCTGCGTCAGCCTCCTCAGAAATCTGTATTCCATCCTGAAAACACGGGACGCAGAGTCTGCCAAGCGCTTTCTGGAGGAGGAGTTTTCGATGTTTCTCGACTTTGCGGAACCGGTCCGCTGAAAAAGACGGAAGTTCCTCTGGCCTGCAGAGGATGGAATGACCGCCTCTACAGCAATTGTCTCTGGACCAGATGGGCGAAACGCCCGTTTTTTCCATAAGCTCCGTGCAGGTGCCTTCCTCCGCAATCACGCCATGATCCAGCATGATGATCCTGTCAGAATCCCGGACCGTTGAAAGCCGGTGAGCAGCCATGACGACGGTTGAGGGCATCTTTCGGATCTGTTCAATGGTCCAACGGCGTCATAGAAGGCACTAACAATCTGATCAAAGTCATGAAACGAATCGCCTTTGGATACCGATCCTTCGTTTCCTTCAAGGTCAGGATCCTGCTTATCACGAACACTCGGGTACGTTTCATTAACAAAAGACGCGGCACTTTCATCTGTACCACGTCTTAATCTCTCGCTGCCTATCTGATCTCTTCATCAACACCAGATTTGCAGGAACCTTTTGAAGCCAACCCTGATCAGAAGAAACGCTCGACAAGTTCTCTGGAATACTCCGCGGTTTCATCCATATCGCCGAAGCTCATGATTTCACCTGCGTAGAAGGTATCATACTTGCCCTGCATCGCCTCGACATCGTCATACCATCCGGACGCGTAATCATCGGAGAATACATGCGGGAAGTAGTACCAGCTCTGTTCATTGATGACATTGCTCGCAGGATTCTTCATGATCTTGAGATCTTCAAGAACGGTCTGCTTGCACTCTTCATACGGGATCTCCGCGGAATTCTTATGCTTGCGCAGAGCGTAGGTAGTAATGACCTGATCCTTGGTATCTCTCCATCTGCGGTAATAAACCATCAGGTGACCCAGACGGTCCGGTGTCATGTTGTCAAATACATAGTAGGAGATTTCCGGATGATCCTCCGGCTTTGTCTCAACTGCCAGGACATCATATCTCTCATATTCAATCTTCGAGAAATACTTTTCCTCATCCTCCCGCGCATCCGCATATTCCGGGAAGAACTGCAGCGGGGATGTGACGATCAGCTTGTCATATTCCTCTGTTTCCCCGTTGACCGTGACAAATACCTTTCCATCCTTACGCTCCACCTTTGAGATCTGGGCATTGAGTCTTGCCGGATTCTTCAGGTGGTCATTGAGACTCTCCCAGATGAACTGGGTTCCGTTTTTCCATGTCCAGAGATTGATTCTGACAAAGTTCATGCAGGTCTGGAAATCCAGATACTTCAGAACATAGGCAGCGGGAATTTCATCAAAGTAACCATAGCCGAAGGAAGTGAACGGACCGATCCAGACATCCTGAGTCAGCTCCACATTATTCATGATGCACCAGTCCTTGAACGGCATGGCGAGATCCTTCAGATTCTCGTTGGTTCCGCTGACCGGCTCGCGCTCCGGTGTTACGGCAAACCCATCATATCTTCCGTCTGCGACACCGCGGTGACCGTTGATATCGTATCCCTTGTACTTGGTCTCAAGAATACGTCCCAGTTCCGTGATCTGCTTCTTCATCTTCAGAAGGCGCGGAATCTTGGTGAGATTCTTCTTCGGTTCAAACGGTTCAATTACGTTGCCGTTGCGGTCCTTATAGTTCCGGTTCAGCTGCGGCCCATCGTGGGTAATGCCGCAGAATTCCTCAACATCGTGTACTGCGTAATAAGACGGAACACCCATGATCGCGCCCATCTCATAGCGTCTGCCGTTGTAGTACGGACTGTGGCACTTGCCGCCGACATGATCGTTGCGTTCAAGGATGGTGTAGTTTTCATACCCCTTCTTCTCCAGGTACATACCTGCGGAAAGGCCGGCAGGACCTCCACCGATGATACAGATTCTGATATTCTTATCCATAGTTTTCCTCCAGATAACAAGAATGATTCGCTGCTTTTATTATAGGACGCCCTTGTTCAATGTGCATAGATTTATTTTTCCGGAACCATCTGTGGTCTGACCACCAATGTATTTCTGCGTCTCCGAATTCCTGTTGCAGGAACGCCTGTCTTCCTGTTGACCATCTCTTTCGGGGCTCACTATAATAAAATTGGTTAAACCACAGGAAGGATTATCGTAAGCGGTTACACTGCACAGGAGAACAATCATGCCAAGAGAAGTCAATCCTAGAATTCACGTCAATGAACGTGATTTTCCCCACACGGATTATCACTGTGATGATCCGGAAAAGAAAAAACTCGTCATGAAGCTTGCCCGCATGATCACGGACAATATTCCCCGCAAGCTGCCGGGAGGAATGCATGAAAACCACATGGATTTCTGGATTCTTGACCGGATGCTCACCAAGGAAGAAGTCCGGTTCATGCTCAGTTTCAAGAAGCGCCGGGTTGGACGCACGACAAAACAGCTCGCTGAGTGGAACGGCATCAGTGAAGAAAAAGCGCAGGAACTCATTGATCATCTGCTCTGGATCGGCATTCTGGAACAGAACCGCGATAATGCCGATCAGCACATTCAGTACATGATTCCCAAATGGGTGGTCGGCAGCGGAGAATACATGGTGGAACATCCGACTCTTCCGGATATGAGTCCGGAGGTTGCGACCATGTTCAACCTGGCTCCCCAGGAGCCCCTGGAGCTTGCCGCGAAGCTTGTTCCCCCGGGCGGAGCCGGCATCGGCATGCATGTCATTCCGGTAGAAAAGGCCATTGAGGCGGAAAGCCGTTCTGTATCCGTGGAACATCTTTCCCACTGGCTGGAAAAATATGACACTTTCTGCACCATGGTGTGCGCCTGCCGCAAGGCTCAGCGGATCCGGGGCGAAGGTGTCGGTGATATTGAAGGCTACATGTGCATCGGCGTCGGAGACATTGCGGAATTCCTCGTCACCTCCGGCAAGGATGCCCACTACATCACCCGTGAGGAAGCGATGGACATCATCATGCGGGCGGAACGCAAGGGCTACGTGCATCAGATCACAAATCTCGACGGTCCGGATCGGATTGTCGGTATCTGCAACTGCTCCCCGGGAAGCTGCTATGGCCTGCGTACCAGCCAGCTGTTCAATACGCCGAACATGAGCCGCAGCGCCTACCGCGCCCACGTTGACCGTGACAGATGCGTTGCCTGCGGAAAGTGTGTGGAGGTCTGTCCGGCCGGAGCCGCGAAGCTGGGGCAGAAGCTCTGCAGAAGAGACGGTTCATCCGTAAAATACCCGCTTCATCTTCTTCCGGATGACAATATCTGGGGCGAGGACAAATGGGATCCCGATTACCGCGATCACAACAGAATCAACTGCTATGACACCGGCACCAGTCCGTGCAAAACCGCCTGTCCGGCGCATATCGCTGTTCAGGGTTATATCCGCATGACAGCGGAAGGACGCTATGAAGACGCGGTGCGCCTGATCCGTCAGGACAATCCATTCCCCGCGGTGTGCGGTTCGGTGTGCAACAAGCGCTGTGAAGACCGATGCACCCGCGGCACAATTGATCAGCCGGTAGCGATTGATGAAATCAAGAAATTCCTCTGTCAGTATGAGATGAAGAACCCCTCTGCCTTTGTGCCGGTCTGTGACAACATGGATGGGAAACAATGGGATGACTACAAGATTGCCGTGATCGGCTCCGGCCCTGCCGGCCTCAGTGCCGCCTACTGGCTGAGAAGTGAAGGCTATCCGGTGACTGTGTTTGAAAAGGAACCGGTTCCGGGCGGAATGCTGATAAACGGAATTCCTTCCTTCCGTCTGGAGAAGAATCTTCTGGAAGCGGAAATCGGAATCATCCGGGAAATGGGAGTTGAAATCCGCTGCGGTACGGAGATCGGAAAGGACATCACGATCCAGCAGCTGAGGGAACAGGGCTATAAGGCATTCTATGTCGCGATCGGCCTTCAGGGTGCAAGATCCGCCGGCATCCCGGGTGAGGACGCTGCCGGTGTGGAAAGCGGCATCAGCTTCCTGCGCCGCTTCAATCAGGATCACAGTACCCAGCTGAAAGGCGATACGGTTGTTATCGGCGGCGGAAATGTCGCGGCGGATGTCGCAAGGTCCGCTCTTCGCGCCGGTGAAGGAAAGATCACGATGGTCTGTCTTGAGCAGAGGGATGAAATGCCTGCCGCCAAAGATGAGATCCGTGAGGTTCTTGAAGAAGGCATTGAAATAAACAATGGCTGGGGTCCGAAGGAAATCCTGACGGAAAACGGAAAGGTCACCGGGGTTGTCTTTAAGAAATGCACCTCTGTCTATGACAGCGATCATCGCTTTGCCCCGGTGTATGATGAAGCAGATACCATGACGGTTTCATGCGCGAATGTTCTTACCGCAATCGGACAGGCCGCGGAATGGGGAACTCTTCTTGACGGCACTTCCGTAAAGCTCACCCGTTCCAGAACTGCAGCTGCTGATCCTGTCACCTTCCAGACGGACGAGCCCGACATCTTTGTCGGCGGTGATATCTATCACGGCGCCCGCTTTGCGATAGACGCGATAGCGGAAGGAAAGCTCGGAATGGTAAGCATCAACCGCTTTGTTCACGAAGGGCAGTCTCTTACCATCGGAAGAGATCTGAGAGAATTCATTGAACTGGATCGGGATGATATCCGGATTGAATCGTATGACAACGCATCCCGGCAGACGCCTGGCACCCGAAAGGGCAGCCGCAGGGATTTCTCGGATCTTCGGATGCCGTTCAGTGAAGAACAGGCAAGAAAAGAGGCAGATCGCTGTCTGAAATGCGGAGCCACCACGGTAGACTACAACAAATGCATCGGGTGCGGTCTCTGTACGACAAGATGTGAATTTGACGCCATTCATCTTCAGCGGGATATTCCTCACGCTGCAGACATGCATAAGGCGGAGGAAATGCTTTCACTCGTAGGTCCCAATATTGTAAAGCGCGGCATCCGGATCATTAAGAAAAAGCTGACCGGAAAGGCCGATTATCCATCTGAACACTGATTCTCATAAGACCGCTGGACGCGGTCTTTTTCTGGTCATCATAAAAATGAAACAGAGGAATCTGCTTTTTTCCGCTGTTTCGTGGACTTATGATATTCTATTTATACTGGAAGAAGGAAGAACAGCATGTTACTGATCCGAAAAACAATTGATAATGATACGGCATTTTTCGATATCACCGGAAGAATAGATTCCGAAACCTCACTTGAATTTCAGGAAGAAATCACTGACATTCCCGAAACTGTCAGCCATGCGGTATTTGACTGTACCCGTCTGGATTTCATTTCCTCATCCGGGCTGAGAGCGTTTCTGATTCTGAAAAAGCGGATGGGTCTTGATTTCAGAATCACTGCCCGTCACGTCAATAAGACGGTAAACGAAGTATTTCAACTGACTGGATTCAACGATATCATCGACATTGACAACGAGCCGGACAGGGACGCCTCCGACACCCGGGCAATATTCTTTGATGTGGACGGAACTCTGTTTTCACACAAGACCAAGTCGGTACCGCAGAGTACCCGTGACGCTCTGCAGAAGCTCCACGAGAAAGGAATCCGGCTTGTCATCTGTACCGGCCGCTCCATCGAAGAGCTTTCCAAACTGCCGGTCATGGACCTGCCGCTGGACGGTTATCTGACCCTGAACGGCAATCTCTGTCTCGACTCCGAAAAAAAGATGTTCGCCGGCAATCCGATTGACAGCGAAGAGGTGGATATTCTTGTACGCATCTTCAAAGCAAGCAAGATTCCGTTTGTTCTGATCGGCGAAGAAAACCGCTATATCAACTATGTGGATGATGTGGTCATCAATACCCAGCTCAGCACCGAGGGAACCATCCCGGATATCGGCGAATACAAGGGAGAGGAAATCTACCAGTGCCTTGCTTTTGTGGGCGGCGAACAGAAGGAACTTCTGACAAACATGCTGGATCACTGCCGCATCACCAGCTGGAACGAAACCGGCATCGATATCATTTCCAACGCCGGCGGAAAAGCCTCCGGCATCGAATGCTTCATTGACGAATACCATCTTCACCGCAGCCAGACCATGGCCTTCGGTGACGGACAGAATGACATCGACATGATCCGCTACGCCGGGATCGGTGTTTCTCTTGGAAACGGCGTAGACGCTCTGAAAGCCGAAGCGGATTATGTAACCACCGACATCGATGACAATGGCATTGCCAATGCGCTGAAGCACTTCAATCTGATTTAATTCTCAGACTCCGGACATCAGTCTTCTGACCTCAAGAGGGAAACCGCATGATTTCAATTAAGAAACCCGCAGAAATCAAATATCTTCACGAAATTCTGGATGAGACGGACAGCTATCTGAAGCGTCACCATTGTCCTTCTGATTTCGTTTTTGAAGCGGACCTCGTCATTGAAGAACTGTTTACCAATACCTGTTATTATGCCTACGACGGAAGTGAAAAGGAGCAGACCTGTGAGTTCCATCTTGAGATAGATGAAAACAATCTGCTCATCCAGCGGATAGATCTTGGAAAACCATTCAATCCCCTCACCATCGCCGATCCGGATGTCGATCAGAATTTCCGGGAACGAAGAGTCGGCGGCCTTGGCATGTATCTGGTCAAGCACTTCTGCAGTCGGATCGAATACAGCTATCGCAATAACCAGAACATACTGACACTGTACCGTACCATTCCCATCAATACGATATAACAACAAAAAAACAGGGCTGCCTTCGCACGGAGGCGGCTCTGTTTTCTGTCTGTTACTGCTTTGCTTCTTCGCGGCGGCGTTCCGCTTCCTTTTGCTGCATATAGGTGATCGCAGAGAGCGCTGCGGTATTGCCCTGGCCTGCCGCCTTGATGTACTGATAAGGCGTTCCGGCAATATCTCCGGCCGCGTAGCATCCCGGGATAGAGGCTGCCATATGAATGTCAACCACTACATGCGGCCCTTCTGTTTCCAGTCCCGGAACAAGCTGCCCCGGGGCAACTGCTTCTCTCAGGATAAAGACGCCGTCGGTTTCAATTTCCCCTTCCTTCGTCAGAAGCTTTTCCACCTTGTTCTCCCCCAGAACATCCACCGGAGTCACATGAAGCACTTCCACTTCCGGACGGCAGTGAACTTCCTCCTTGTAAAGCGGAATGTAGTAGGTCTTTGCCGCATACTCACTCATGAAGTCCGCTTCCGGTTCTTCCTTTGCCGAGCTGCCGATGACGACCGCTGTTTTTCCTTTGTAGAGTGCCGCGTCGCACGTAGCGCAATAGCTGACACCCCGGCCAAGCAGACGGTCCTCATTCGGATAAGGTTTGGCCGCCACCACACCGGTCGCGAGAATGACGGTTTTCGCCTCATACATATTCACAGCACCCTGAAGTGCGAATGTATCTCCCATCGCATAGACCGCGGTGATCTGTTCCTCCGTGATCTCAACTCCCATGGAAGCGGCGTGATCCAGGAATGTCTTCGCCATTCTGTCACCGGGAATCTCAGGCAGCCCAAGGTAGTTCAGAATCGTGTGTGCCTTAAAAACCTTGCCGGAGGATTTCTTTGATCCGAAAACAATTATATTCATGTTTCTGACTTTGGCAGTGATCGCTGCTTCAAGACCCGCAGGACCGGTGCCGATAATCGCAATATCGTATACCATACACAAATCTCCTTTTGCATTTTCATTGTACAGAGATTCTCTTCATTCTGTATCGCATATGCCCACTCATTCAGGAAGAAAGGACAGATTGAGCGTCACCACTTCGCTGAAGGCAGGAAACTTGTAATGAAATCCCCAGGCGCTGACCCCGGAGGTCACAGCAGCAGTCATAATGCCGTACTGCTTTCTCCCGTAAAACATGTCTGACTGCATTCCGACCGCCATGAACTGAGGAATATTGAAGCCATGCGTATGGCCGGCAAGCACAAGATCAGCTTTCTTTTCCGCAAGCTTCCGGAATTCAATCGGTCGATGCTGAAGAACAATCACGGGTTTTGTCTCATCCGCCGCGCAGAACGACCACAGCTGATCAAGATCCATTGGATTGTCCTTAGGATCCAGACGGCCGATGATCTGCACCCCTTCAATTTCAATCATCTCATCTTCCAGCACCTTTACATGCATGGAGCGCATCTGTTCCGCGGCCCAGTCTTCCCGGAAGTCATCATGATTTCCATAGACATAATAGATCCCGTATCTTGGATGCAGGGACTCCATGACAGTCCGCACATATTCCACATCGGTCTGTGAGGTTGTTTCATCAAATACATCACCGGCAATCAGAATCAGATCCGGATCCCCTTCCTGCAGGCGTTCCCTCAGATCATCATAGGTCATGCGCCAGGTGCCCGCACCTGCATGAATGTCTGCGCACAGCCGCACCTTCAGATTCCTGACCGCGGCCGGTTTGGCAAAGGTGATATCGTATTCCGTGCTGCGGATCTCTCCGATCCGGATAAATCCGATCACGGCGACAGTAAAGGAAACAACCAGAAACAAAGCAGACTGCACCCGCCCATCCTGCAGGGTTTTCATGAGCCCGTCGGCTCTCTTTCCATCCTTTGGTCCAAAACGCCGCACAAGAAAAACAACCGCGAGTCTTGCTGCGCAGAAGATACTCATGAACATGGTGACAACGTAATAGATCGTCCCCCAGCGGCTGACCGTCCACTTCCATGGTTCCGGAAGATTCTTATAGCAGGTAAACACCATGGCAAGGCCAAGCACGCCAAGAACATGAAACAGAATCACAACAACCCGGAAGACGCGGTTTCGACGCCATTCATTCGGGTAGCAGAAGTAAATGAATACAGACAGTCCAAGCATTCCGAGAAGGGCAAGCACAAAGGAAAGCCGGTTCATGATTCCTCCGGAAGATCCATATCCATCCAGACTTCGGATTCCACGAATCCAAAGCGAAGATACACTGGCTTGCCATGATCCGAAGCCATCAGAATCAGTTTGCGGATCCCACGGCTTCTTGCCTCATCCTTGACTCTTTTCAGCATGGAGGTCGCGATTCCTCTGCCCCGGTATTCCGGCGCGGTATATACGTTGGTGATATAGCCCCGCACCCCGGTAGGATAACGGAAGGAAGGCGGATATGTCATGAAGATCACCGCCGCTGTAGCGACAATCTTTCCATCCTCTTCCCCAAGCCACTCCACAATGCTGTTTTCCCTGAACTTCCCGCCGAAGAAATCACGAAGGGACTGATCAATATCGGTATTCGGCTCATATCCTTCATCGATCAGCTGTTTCTTCCGTGTCTCAATAATCGCATCCAGGTCATGAATGTCTGCTTTTCTGAATTCCATCTTTTCTACCCCGCAGTCTCTTCCGCTCTGCGCACCGTTTTGCGGATATCCTTCTGAAGATCCTCCAGAGATACGGACTTCAGTTCCTTTTCCATCGCCTTCTGAGCTGCGCTCAGTTTTTTCCCAAGCACCGGACGGATCACCTTTCCGATCTCGCATTGTTCGGAAGGACTGGCCGGAAAACGGAACAGTCCGTCGGGATCCACCGCTTCCACTGCTCGATAGACGTCATACAGGGAAATCTTTTTTGCCTGCTTCGCCAGCAGAATCCCGCTGGTGCGGTCGACCGTAATCAGGCGGTTCTTCCGCAGCTGCCGCATGATGTTGCGTACCACCACCGGATTGACGCCGACGCTTTCAGCGGCTGTCTCACTGGTAACGCGCTCCAGCCGGGAATTGCTGTGAATATAGCACAGCAGATGAACCGCTGCCGCAAAACGTTCTGATATCTGCATCTCTTTTTTTCTCCCGTACCATGGTACTGCATTTCACTGTAATTGCAATCATTACAAAAGCTCTTCCCGAAAGAAGAGCTTACCATTCAATGTGTTCAATATCCTCCGGAGTCTCATTGACCTCGTCCATCACTACCCGTCCGCTCTTCATGCGGATCACCCGGTCTGCCATCGGACAGATCGCAAGGTTATGGGTTACCACCACAACCGTGATTGCGTTCTTGCGGCACATATCCTGAAGCAGTTTCAGAATCTGCTTGCCGGTCACATAGTCCAGGGCACCGGTCGGTTCATCACACAGAAGAAGCTTTGGATTTTTAGCCAGGGCCCGGGCTATCGCCACCCGCTGCTGTTCCCCGCCGGAGAGCTGGGAAGGAAAATTATCCATCCGGTTTTCAAGTCCCACCAGCCGAAGCGTCTCTGCCGCATCCAGCGGATCCCTGCAGATTTCCGCCGCCAGCTCAACATTTTCCCTCGCGGTCAGATTCTGAACGAGATTATAGAACTGAAAGACAAAGCCGATGTCAAAGCGGCGGTAATCCGTCAGCTGCTTCGCATTATACTGATCAATCCGGCTGGAGTCGACCTCTATTTCCCCCGACGTACATGTATCCATGCCGCCGAGAATATTCAGCACGGTTGATTTGCCGGCACCGCTGGCGCCGCAGATAATGATGAATTTCCCTTTTTCCAGGCTGAAGCTGACACCGTCAAGGGCCCGTATTTCCACTTCACCGGAGCGGTACACCTTGACGACATCGCGGAAATCAATGAATCCCATGGACGGAATTATTTTCCAAGCAGAGCACTGGCAATGCTGAAGAGGTTTCCAACATTGACCTGGCCATTGTCATGAATGGAATCACTGCCTGAGAGCAGGCTCTGAATCTGCTGCGCCTGGGCAGAATTGACGTTGTAGCCGTTGTTAAGAACCTGCGGTGCTGTTCCATCAAGCGCATATACCTGGCCGTTCATGCCATAGGAATTCTGCGTCTGGGCAGGGCTCTGATTCACACTGCCGTTGAGAAGACTGCCGAGAGCAGACTGCTGAGGCTGCTGTACCGGCTGGCTCTGTGCCTGGGAAGCGGAAGAAAGCAGAGCTCCAAGCAGGGACTGCTGAGAAGGCTGCTGATAGGTCTGTGGCTGAACAGCGCCGGAAAGAAGACTGCCAAGCAGAGACTGTGAGCCGCTGCTCTGACCGTATGCGGAGTGGGAACCGGAATTTGCCTGGCTCATCATGCCTGCCCCGAGCAGCGCTCCAAGTAATCCCAGACTGGACATGGTATTCGCTGATGTCTGGCTGCCGGCACCGAACAGGCTGCCAAGAAGTCCCTGGCTTCCGCTGTTTCCGGAATGAGACGCGCCAAGCGCACTGCCAAGCAGAGAGGAGATCAGATTTCCGCCCTGATTGGACTGTGTGTTGGAACCGCTGAACAGCTTCATCAGCGCCACAATCATCAGAAGCGTCTTGATATCAAGCTTGCCGTCCAGAAGTGAACGGACGCCCTGCTCAGCGGCAGCGGAACGCGATACAGTGCCTGTTTCGTTTACGAATTCCATGAGCTCACGCCCGTCGATGGAACCATCGGACGCGACATAAAGCTGAATGACCGGATCCTTCATGACACCCTTTGCGATCTGAACCGCAGCTTCCCTCTGAAGGTGCTCACCGACCAGTTCCTCTACTGCGTCCACTGCAGCCATGGTGCGGAAGAGCTTCAGATATTCCGGATGTTCTCTGAGGGTCTGAAGAACTTCCTTTGAAGTAATGTTCTGTTTTGACATATGATTGGCCTCCCTAGTTTTGTTACTTCATATTTTACAGGAAAATCCATATTTCTGACATTCATATAAAAACGGCAGACTTCCTGTCTGTTTCAGAGATCCTGTGCATTTATTCGATCGAATAAAACAACAGATGATAGGACGTATGGAGGAGCACAAGGAGGAATTCTGAATGGTACAGATTGTGATCGGACTTCTGGCAAGCCTCATTCCATCTCTTGCCTTCTATTTCTGGCTGAAAAAACTGGACAAAGAAAAACCCGGATATGAAGAGACAGTCAGAAAGTCACTGATCTACGGCATGCTTTCACCTCTGCCTGTCGTAGGTGCCGCTTTTGTTTTCACTATTGTTTCCAATCTGCTCGGCCTGAGAAATGCCGGGCCCATCGTGCGGAAAGCTGTCGGCGCATTTGTGACTGCCGCTCTGTTTGAAGAGGCATCCAAATTCATTATGTTTCGAAGAGTGCTTCAGAAAAGCGACTGTGCCTGTTCCTGGATGAATGTCACGGCTTTCATGACTCTGGTCGGGATCGGCTTTGGAATTCTGGAAGCGGTGGAATACTCCATCGGCGCCAATGTCATTCAGATTCTGGTCCGGGGCGTAACCCTCATGCATGGCGGCTACGGATTCATCATGGGATACTTCTATGGAAAAGGCCGTGCTGAGAAAAACAGTTCATGGTATGCGGCTGCCTTCCTGATTCCGTTCCTGCTGCACGGCACCTATGATTTCACCCTCTCCGAAAGTGTTCTGGCATTGAATGAAAACATTGCCTTTATCCCTGTAACACTCGCGATTCTCGCTGTGATCACACTGATCCTGATGATTGTCTTTTTCATCAAGGCACCAAAAAACGAAACCTATACGGCTCCTCTGATGCCGGAAAAAAAGACCGCAGTTCCTGTTTCTGAACAGCCTGCGGACAAATAGTTCTTCTTTCAGAAAACCCAGCAGCCACTGTGTTTTTCTTTTTGTTTACTGCGCGGTTTGAATATATGCGAGATATTCCGCTTCATCCTTGAAATCAAAATACGATTTCACCTGGATGCGCCCGGACCGGACTTCCTCCGCGGCTTTTTCCACTGCTATCCGTACCCGCTGGGGCACATGGGTTCGATAGAGTTCGTTGTTCACATACCCGACCGCTTTGTTCCGTAATCCGAGGACTTCTGTCTTTTTCCATATATCCTGACCCTCATCGATCTGATGCACGATCTCAATCAGGGAGTTTCCGACTTCCTTGACCATGCTGGTGAGGATGACCGCCGCCTTTTCCGGATCGGATTCCTTAAAGGCCTCATACTGATCGGAATCCACTCCGATCGCCCAGGTCCCGGTTTCCGCGCAGGCCTCGAACAGCCCATTACCGCTTCCTCCCGCCACCTGATAGAAAATGTCCGCGTGACTGTTCTTCACCTGATCCAGACAGATCTTTTTCATTCCATCCGGATCATTCCAGGAATCCACACTTGCCATGACAACCCGGACATCCGTGCCGTTGGCTGCGTTCCAGTCCAGAACCCCGTTTACATAACCGCTCACAAAGTCCCGGATTACCGGCACTGTCATACCCACGTCAATCGCAACGGTATTGGTTTCGGTAAGCGCTGCCGAAAGCGCCCCGATCAGATAGGAGCCTTCATTCTGGGCGAAGTAAAGCGCAGCTTCATTGGCCAGAAGGTCCTGGGGATCCCGGCGCGCATCCACAAGAACGAAATTCACATCCGGATGTTCCAGAGCCGCCTGATCGACGGTTCCGGAAAAATCCGAGGACGCCAGAATCAGATTATGATTCCCGCGGATCACATCCTCCATCTGCTCCGGATACCGGCTGCTGTCCTCTTCAAATTCATAGGTCGTCACATCAAAACCTTCCTGGCGAAGCTGTTCCATCCCTTTTTCACCGCTGTCGCAATAAGCCCTATCACCCAGACGCGTCACAATATAGGCAATTTTCAGCGGCTTTCGTTCCGTTTCCTCTGGCACCGTTTTCCTTTTACCGCTGCAGGCGGCAGAAAGAAGTGCCGCAGATATACACAGAATTCTTCCCAGCAGTCTTTTCATATGCATCTGTCGAGCAGGCGAGCTCGACACTCCTTCCAAATAAACTGTATTGTATGTGAAAGGCTTGCCTGTCACCCCTCACAGAACCGTACGTGCAGTTTTTCCGCATACGGCTCTTCAAACAACCATTGGATTCCAGCCCCGGATATCTACCTTTAAGCGCGGCGGTTTCATGTAGAAGTCCCAAATGCGATTGAAACTATCCCATTTCATCTTTCCCTTCCGGTCTCTGCGATTAAACATCCGATAAGCCGTGTACTTCACATCCCATGTAAACTTACGAATGAATTACCACGAGTGATTGCTGCTGCAATCTCACGTGGTTTCAAAAGAGTTC
>CAMNFS010000001.1 GCA_946537255.1 uncultured Erysipelotrichaceae bacterium | reverse complement strand
GATTATGATGTGAGTAAGGGCACGATCCGGCTGCCCTATACCAAACCGCTGCCGAAAGATCTGATTACAGAGATCGCGACTTGGTGCTATGCGCAGTATGCAAAATGAATCGAACACGGATTTGGATATCAGGACGACAGCTCGAGATTTTTGAGGGAGAACAAGAACATTCAGCAAATAAGGAATGCGACGATAAAGATCAGATATGACGAATCACTTTTCTGGTTGATCCCTGGCTTCAGGATCAGGGAACCGGCTTTTCAGCCAAAGCGGTCAGACCGGAAATGCAGGGAATCAAATGTCCGATGAATGCTTTGCCAGACAGTCCGGAAAACATCCTGAACTGCTGTGCGGCGACTACGCCGCTGGGAAGGCTGATCATGAATCTGCCGGACATTGAAAAAGTATGCACGGAAACCGCAGGCCATAACGATTGCTTCTCATCTGGATAATGTCAATCATGCCTTATTTACTAAAAAAGACATCCTGGCGTTTGCGAAGGAAAGAAACCTTTTCCGTATCCGGGTTCCGGAAGACGGAGAAACGGTCTTCCTTGGTTTTGATTCCTGATAGGGAAAAACGAAGGAACGAATTGAATGTCTTTGGAGCACCAATTTACCAATCGTAACTGGAAAAACAGAACGGATTCGATACAATAGTTAGGTACATATAACTGGCGGGGGATTTGACGGACAAGCTTCTGGAAGAGTGGGAAACTGCACTTGAACTGCGGATGGTAAATAACACGGTAGACAAAGTCTTTGCAAAGAAGCTTACGGAAGTTGGTGAAGGACTGTTCCTTCCATCAAAAAGAGAACTTCGAGGAATTCAGAAAGTCCTCGCACAATGTGCAGAAGAAGTCTGAGGCTGCTTATGCTTTAGATCATTGGCTTGAATTCTGGGACAAGCTTCTGGAGTGTTTCCATAGTATCGCCGCAAAGGAAGCGGGAACGTGTCTCGTCAACTCTGTCATCTTCTTTCATGGCGGCTTCTGGAGAAGGAACTGTCCTCCATAAGTTCCATAAAAAGCATCGTCTGTCAGAACGGGACGGAATTTTGGATCCCGGTTCATCCTTCGCTGCCGGTGAAGGATTACAGGATCAGGATCAGACTCGGCATGTTTCATGCTTTGCCGGTTTTGACCTTCACGAAAGATAACCGGGCAGGCATGCAATATCGAAGATATCAATGCGTGCTTTGGAAAGAAAAGCAGGGAGAATCTATGAAATACAACGGAATTTACTGGTCGCTGTTTGCGCCAATGATGAAAAAGAGTATCCGGACCAGATTCGGTGAATCTCTTGCGGAGCGATCGATCCGAGAAGGAAAGAAGGAATACAGAAGGCTTTTATCCCGGGCGGATGATCTTGGCCCTGGCAATCCCATGGCCTCCAACGCGTATTTTGCTTATGTCTTTGCGGCCGCATGGCTGGGAAGCGGAAGAAAGATCAAGCCGGATGAAATGGCGCTTGTCATGACAGACGTGCTGGAATCGAGGCTCCTTCGGTTCGTGTTCGGCATGACAGACCTGAACCGGCAGCCGAAGAAATGGTACAGGGATATGAAGAAGTACGAGGCCTGGTTTAATCAGCATGGTCAAGACTATCCGGTCAACTGGAATGTGAATTTCGATGAATCCCGGCATCGGGACGGGAGCTATTATTATTTTTCAAGATGCCCGATCTATGAATTCTGCAAGCGGGAGGGCATCGCCGAGCTGATGCCTGCTCTGTGTGCAACGGACGAAGTCATGTTCCGCCTTCAGCACGGGAAGCTGTACCGGGAGCACACGATCGCAAGCGGCGAACCCATCTGTGATTACTGGGTTGTAGGGGACAGGATAAAAATCCCTGAGTAAAGGCGGAGTTTATGAAGACCGCACAGTTTCCGGACGTATACCTGCTGGAATGATTCGGGCTTGTAACGGAGTACTGTTTGCGGCGATGAAATTCTTTGAATCCGCTAAAGTGAACAAAGAACGGATGGCTTTTTTGCACGGTGGAGGGACGAGCCGCTGAGATCGCAGTGGATTTCATGAAGGAACTGATCGAAATGAAGGATCCTTATTTACCGGTTACTGTGACCTGCATCGATGAATATGACAAAATCGTGCCTGCATATCCCGGCTGTCGGACGGTAAGAATATGCAAGAAATGCGGGTGTTCCTCTGTTTTTACAGGTTCTTCTGTACCTGTACAGACTGCAAAGGAAGCTTATGGAGGAAAAGGCGTCATATAATAGACCACGGTGAGGGATATCCTCCTTACTTAAGGAAGAGATCCGCTGGATGGATGAATGTTCCGACAGCTGCAGATGCCGGTATAAGACAAGTGGCAGGGAGAAACTGATATGGCAGAAAACAAAGATACGGAAGCCATCCTGCGTGCATATATACGCATGTATGATGGGATGATAACCAAGGATGAAAAGATTTTAGATGAAGTACTGGATGACAGTTTTGTTCTGATACATATGACTGGTATGAGGCAGCCAAAGGAAGCTTTTATCAAAGCAGTCCTGAACGGAACGCTGAATTACTTTTCTGCCAGTCATGAAAACATGCCTGTGGAGATCAGCGGGGACGCCGCTGTTCTGACAGGACAGTCCTATATATCGGCAGCCGTATTCGGCGGAGGCAGACAGTACTGGCACCTGCAGCAGAAATGCACCATGAAGAAAACAGACGGCATCTGGAAGATCACCCGGAGCGTCGCAGGTACATATGGAACTTGAGAATCAGGTGAAAGATGGAACTTGGCAGTTGAAATGAGGATAATCAGATTCCTGCGACCGGCTTTGATGGTTTCACGATCCAAACAGTGGAACGATTTACGAATCTGTCCTTGCAGGAATGGTAGGAGAGATTTCGCTTCATCAATACCGCATCTGCCTTTCTGACGGAAAGATGTTGGAAAAGCTACAGAGGACTGCAGGAACCCCGGAAGAAGGATCCTGATCATCCGCATGCTCTGTCTGCGGGACGATGGACAGGATGCTTAAAAGATGGGCATATATTTCCGCATGGGTATGAAAATGTCAGCCCTTTTCAGAAAACAGGGAATACGACGAGGCAAAACGGGTGGAGATTCCCGTTTTCTTTATGGCAGACATGGCAATCCGGTCCTCCTGTACCCTGAAATGAGGGATTAAGACTGGCTTAGGCCGGAATCAGACCGTGCTGAGTTTTCTTTTCTTTCGTATCGCTGTGATCAGAAGGACTCAATGACTATCGAAAGAAAGTATCAAAAGCATGGATGGACGGAGTGTTTCGCGAGTGAGATACTGGAGTTAAGGATTCTGAAGAAACAGAAAAACCAAAGACATGGAATATGGCTGCTGTTTCATCAGATAAACAGGAATTCATGATATGGTACATAAGGAAGCGTTCCTTTGGAGAATTTCGAATTGCTTTATTGGAAAGAGGTTCATGCAATGAAGAAGAATAATACAGCGAGAGTTGCGATACTATGCAGTCTGATCATTGCAGTGATCGTGGTACTTGGAACGGTGTGGGCAGGTCAGAGCGCGAAAAGAGATACTGAACAGGCTGTACGTACGGTCAGTCTTCTGTATCTGGATGAGCTGGCCGGCCGCCGGGAACAGGTTGTTGAGAACAACCTTCAGGGAAACATCCAGACGATTCAGATCGCAATCGATCTTCTGAGTGAAGAGGATCTGAGTGACAAGGCCCACTTGGAGGCATATCAGTCCCGCATCAAACAGCTTTACAAGCTGGATAAGTTTGCTTTTGTCGATACCGATGGACTGATCTATACATCCAAGGGGACACAGAACAATATTGATGAATACAGCTTTGACTACAGAACTCTGTCAAAGCCGGAAATCTCGATCTTCAATATCAACAGCAAGGAAAAAAAGGTAGTGATCGCGGTTCCGGTCCGTATTCCGTTCGGCGGGAAAACACTGGTGGTCTGTTTTGAGGAAATAGATATGAACGTCATGCTGGCAGGCGTGTCAATGAATGCAGGAAGCGGCGGAGCCACCTTCTGCAATATCTATACTGCAGACGGCATTGCCCTCACCAACATGGTCCTTGGCGGACTTTCATCAGAGGATAATCTCTTGACCGCCATGAAGAACGCGAAATACGAAGAGGGATATTCCTATGACAGATTTGTCAGGGATTTTCAGTCCGGACAGCGCGGTGTGGTTTCCTTCACCTACAACAATATTCACGAAACACTGAGCTATGTTCCGGTGAATGGGACGAACTGGCTGCTGACGTATCTGATCCGGGAAAACGTCATCAGTAATGAGATCAGCTATATCTCGGATGGTATTGTCAGAAGAAGCATTATTCAGTCTGTGATTACGGTGATCGCAATGCTCAGCATGTTTGCCTTTGTATATATTGAAAGCCGGCACAATACGCAGCTTCTTCTGGACCGGGAGATCGCTGAAGCAAAGATCAAGGGAAAACAGGAGGAACTGGATCAGAGGATCCGCCTGCAGGAACAGCTGGAAGAGCAGAGCAGACTGCTGAAAGAAACACTGTCGGAGGCAGAGCAGGCAAACAGGGCGAAGACTGCATTTCTTTCCAGTATGAGTCATGAGATCCGGACGCCTATGAATGCGATCATCGGCCTGGACAACATCGCCCTCAACGATCCCGAAACTCCGGAAAAGACGAAGGACTACCTGAGAAAAATCGGCGCTTCCGCAGATCATCTGCTGGTTCTGATCAACGACATTCTGGATATGTCCCGCATTGAATCGGGACGTATGATTCTGAAAAATGAGGAGTTTTCCTTCCCGGAGCTGCTGCAGACGATCAATACACTGGTCAGCGGCCAGGCTGCTGAAAAAGGAGTGGATTACCAATGCCGGATCAACAGCGAAGTGGATGACTACTACATCGGAGACAAAATGAAGCTTCGCCAGGTGCTGATCAACATTCTCGGCAATGCGGTGAAATTCACTCCTGCAGGAGGCAGTGTTTCTCTTCAGGTGGAACGGAAGGCACAGTACAATGGGAAATCCACGCTCTGTTTTACGATCACCGATACGGGCATCGGTATCAGCGAAGAGTATCTGCCGCATATTTTTGACGCCTTCAGCCAGGAGGATTCCTCGGCTACCAACAGGTATGGAAGCTCGGGTCTGGGTCTTGCCATCACAAAGAGAATCATTGAGATGATGAATGGTGATATCCAGGCAGAGAGCGAGAAGGGAAAGGGATCTGTTTTTACCGTAACCGTAACCCTGACGGATTCCAGGCGGAAAGAAACAGATGAAAGGAATGAAATCCATCCCGAGGATATGTCCGTGCTGATTGTGGACGATGATCCAGTTGCATGCGAGCACGCAAGACTGGTTCTTGAAAAAGCAGGCATCGCATCTGAAACCGCGGGATCCGGGGCACAGGCCATTGAAATGGTACGGCTTCGTCATGCCAGAATGGATCCCTACAATCTGATTCTGGTCGACTGGAAAATGCCGGAGATGGATGGAGTGCAAACGACACGCAGGATCCGGGATATTGTCGGAAACAAGTCCGCAATCATCATCCTGACGGCCTACCGCTGGGATGATGTTCTCGAGGAGGCGGTTCAGGCAGGGGTCGACAGCTTTATTCCAAAGCCAGTGTTTGCGGCTGCCGTAATGGAAGAATTCCAATCAGCTCTCAACCGGAAGAACAGCCAGCCTGCCCAGAAGAAGCAGAAGGCGGATCTTGCGGGCAGACACATTCTGCTTGCGGAGGATATGCAGATCAATGCGGAGATTATTACCATGCTGCTGGAGAGCCGCGATATGGTGGTGGATCCCGCGGAGAACGGAAGAATTGCGGTGGAGAAATTCAGCGGCCACACTCCGGGTTATTATGATGCCATTCTGATGGATATGCGTATGCCGGAGATGGATGGTCTAGAGGCCACGCGGCGCATCCGGGCCATGGACAGAGAAGATGCTCAGCGTATTCCTGTTATTGCCCTGACAGCCAATGCCTTTGATGAGGATGTGCAGCGATCCCTGCAGGCAGGACTCAATGCCCATCTGTCCAAGCCCGTAAAGCCGGAAGTCCTGTTTGAGACTCTGGAAAGCCTGATTCAGGACTGATCAAAACGGGTGTGCTGGCTGAGAGGGTCTGAAAAGGGAAATAAAGCACTGATTCAACAGGATGAAGTCATTACCAGATCATGAATGATACCGGAGATTCTTTCATAATCCTTAACTAAAGGATTCATGAAAACGCTTCGGCGTCTTTTGTTGGCTATATTTTATGTGGACCGCTTTTGAAGCGGACAGGGAAGAAGCGTTATGAGACTGGATGGTTTTGGATTATTCGTTTCTGACATGGCGAAGATGATTCGCTTTTACAGAGATGTGCTTGGTTTTGAGATCCTGGAAGCAGAGGACACTTCCAATGTATATCTTGTAAAAGATGGAACATTGTTTCTGCTGTACGGAAGGGCTGATTTCGAAAAGATGACAGACCGTCGGTATGAATATGTCAAAGGACTGAATGGACATTCGGAAATCGCTCTTTACGTAGATACTTTTGATGAGGTGGATGAGTCTTTTCGCCTGGCAGTTGAGCATGGTGCAACACCTGTCAAAGAGCCGGAACTTGAACCGTGGGGACAGAGAACCTGCTACATTGCCGACCCGGAAGGAAACCTCATCGAGATCGGTTCCTGGAATAAACCTTTCGAACAGAAAGATGAAGGGAGATGATTCTCGTGGCTTTTGACTATAAAAAGGAATACAGGGAGTTTTACATGCCGAAAAACAAGCCGGATATCATAACGGTGCCGGCTGTGAATTATATCGCTGTCCGTGGATCAGGAGATCCGAATCTGGAGGACGGGGAGTACAAACAGTTGATCGGGCTGCTGTATGGAATCGCCTATACGATTAAGATGAGCAGGAAGGGTGATCACAGAATTGATGGTTATTTTGATTTTGTTGTTCCGCCGCTTGAAGGATTCTGGTGGCAGGCGGGACAGAATCCATCAGATGACAATGTTTCAAAAGAAGGATCAGACGGACGAACCATCCTGAAAGGAATCGACTATGCACATAAGGAAGATTTCCGCTGGATCTCTGTGATCCGTCTTCCGGATTTTGTGACACAGGACGATTTCCGATGGGCTGTGGATGAAGCAGCGGCAAAGAAAAACCGGGATTTCTCCAAAGCAGAGTTTCTGAGCGTGGAGGAAGGACTGTGTGTTCAGTGCATGCATATCGGTTCTTATGATGATGAACCGGCTACCGTTGCCAGAATGCATGAATATATGGAGCAGAAGGGATACGAACTGGATATTACAGACAGCCGCCTGCATCATGAGATTTATTTGAGTGACGCAAGAAAGGTTGTTCCGGAAAAGAGAAAGACCGTAATCAGACATCCCATTAAAAGAAAGTCAGAGACTGATCCATCAGAACCGGGAAATCTCTGATCCGATGTATGACGCAATGATTTGCAATCGCAGCAAACAGAAAAACAAGTAATCTGGATAAAACCAGATACGGGAGACGTGAATCCCCGGGAGTTCGTGAGAACTCTTTTGAAACCACGTGAGATTGCAGCAGCAATCACTTGTGGTAATTCATGACGAAAGATTTCTTGTAAAGCCAGTACCTTCTGCCATGGCCATGATGCCGAATGCAAAAAGAGAATTGCCGTATGGAGGCGCAAAGGAAATGATTCTTGTGGACAATGTGGAGGACAGGTTATTTCTGCGCAGGATGGTGGAAGCCATGTACGAGGAACTGCCGGAGGGAGGAAAGAAGCGAAAGGGCAGATAATCTGCTTTTGTTTTCTTTTGATCGGAATGGATGACTTTACAAAGAACTGTTAAGGAAACTGAACTCTTTGAAATGTGTACACATCACGCATCCGATGACGGGCCTTTCGAAAGGCAAAAAAAAGGATGCCAGGCCCTGACATCCTTTGAGAATGATGGTTCAATGAATTTGCCCTGAAAGACTCAGGGGTTCTTCATTAGATAGTTCGTTCAGTAATCAGGCGTTTTCGGATGCCAGTTCTGAGGAGAGCTGGTAGTATTCTTCCATAACACTGTTTGCGTCAGCCATCGCGAGCTCTGCTTCCATCGCATAAGCGTAAGCCATCATCTGGCAGTTGTCGGCGTATGCAACCAGGTCGTTGAACAGGCGCTCGTCGGTCTTGATGTCATGCTTTGTCTTTGCGGCTTCGATTCTCTTGATGAGCTCATCCTGCTGCATCTGAATCTTCAGGAGTTCAGAGTTGAGTTTTCCATGATAACGATCCTGCAGGATCCGGAAGTTTTCCTCAGCTGCGTTCATTTCTCCCTTAATCGTCTTCATATCATCTTCAAGCTTGACCTGCATTTTTGCTTCATATTCTGCTACATTATTGTCAAGCTCTTCAGGAGCGGCCTTGACTGCTTCACGGACAGCTTCCACATCCGCATGTGCTTCGGCTTTGATGTCTGTCATGTCACAGTAAAGCTGCGCTTCAACATTCTTGCAGTATTCATCAATCGCGTCATCCATTTTTGAAAGCCAGATCATGGCGTCCTTTTTGTCTGCCTTGTAAGCCGCTTTTCTGGCTTCCATTGCTTCGCTGATCCGCTTCTTCAGCTCATCCTGTTTCTTCTCTGCCAGCGCCATCTTTTCCTCGAAATCCATTTTTAAGTTCCTCCTTTTTCTGTTGAATGAATTTTCTTTTTTTATTATACAAAATCTTATTAAGAGTTTTGTGATAAAAATGGATACCTTTCTGCAGATTGAGCAGAAGGCGGATGATCTTTCCTTCCGAAACATACCATGTCTCTGCCGTCCTCCTTTCTGCAGAAACCCGGATGAAAAACATCGGTGGATTCTTTTGTTTTCTGAACATCTGGTACAATCAGGTCATGAGTCAGAAAGGCAGGTTGTTCGACATGAAGGTTTTTCAGAAACTGGGCAGAGCAGTCATGCTGCCGGTCGCGTGTCTTCCGCTGTGCGGCATCCTGATGGGAATCGGTTATTTACTCTGTCCTGCCTCCATGCAGGGAGGGGATATCTCCGGATTTCTGCCGCTGCTTGGCCTGTATCTTGTCAAGGCGGGAGGAGCGGTAATCGACCATATTGCCCTGCTGTTTGCGGTCGGAATCGGCGTGGGGCTTTCCGAGGATGAAAATGGGACGGCCGGTATTACGGCATTGATTTCCTGGCTGATCATAACCTCGCTTCTGAATTCGGGGTTTGTGGAAAGCATGCTGAAGGCGAAATTTCTCGAAGAGATACTGCTTTTCTTTACTGACCGCACGACTGCCATGCTTGCATTCTCCAGAATCGAAAACCCGTTTATCGGGATTCTGGCGGGCATCATCGGCGCAGAAAGCTACAACCGATTCAAAAACACCTCGCTTCCGGAATGGCTGGCTTTTTTCAGCCGGAAAAGAAGCACTGTGATTGTGTCCGGAATGGTATCTGTTGCTGCTGCTGCGATACTGTTTATTGTCTGGCCGATCCTTTTCAGCCTCCTTGTACATGTTGGCAGATGGATTGCAGGCCTTGGAGCTTTCGGTGCCGGTCTGTATGCGTTTTTCAACCGGCTTCTCATTCCGTTCGGTCTTCATCATGCCCTGAACAATGTGTTCTGGTTCGATACGATCGGACTTGGGGATCTGACCCATTTCTGGGCCGGACATACCAGTGCGGATGTCGGATGGTCCCTTGGCATGTATATGTCTGGGTTTTTTCCCTGCATGATGTTCGGGGTTCCCGGGGCTGCGCTGGCAATGCTGCATTGTGCAGAGAGTTCCCGCCGTCGAGCAGCTGCGGGAATTCTTGGATCAGCGGCACTATGTTCTTTTGTCTGCGGTATCACGGAACCGTTTGAGTTTGCGTTCATGTTCATTTCTCCCGGACTTTATCTGATTTATGCTTTCCTCTATGGCCTTTTTTCCTTTGTGACTGCTTTGACCGGGTTCCGGGCAGGGTTTTCATTTTCGGCTGGAGTGACGGATCTTCTGTTTTCCGCTTCTCTTCCTGCCGCGTCCATGACATGGCTGATACTTCCGCTGGGTCTTTCGGCTTTTGCTGTGTTCTATCTGGTCTTTCGATTCCTGATTCAGCGCTTCCATCTGCCGGTTGTCGGAAGGGAAGCAGAGGAAACGGATGCGGATGCACTGTCTGTTTCTGCCAATGGTTTCAAAGAGAGTGCGAAGGATGAAATCGTGGCAGGCTGTCATGTGGATGCCATTCTGCAGGGACTTGGTGATCGAAAGAACATCGTACATCTTGAAAACTGCGCCACAAGACTGCGTGTGGAAGTGAAGGATGTCAGTTCTGTTGATGAAACCATGCTGAAAAAGGCCGGCGCGGCTGCAGTTATGAAAACGGGCGGAAATTATGTTCAGGTGATCATCGGCCCTGATGTGCAGGCGGTTGCGGATGCTCTGAAGCCGCGGCTTTGGAATACTCTTTGAAAGTGAAAAAACGCATGTGATCCATATTCCGGATATGACTTAACGATATATGGATCTTTCGGATCAGGAAGAAGGGAAAATACCTTTTATCAGAGAATCCTGGTATGGACGAGCGCAGGCATGCCGGGGAACTGGAGACTCGCTTTGACCTTGCCGTATGCCCGCAGGGAAGTGCGCAAAGATTTCCGGAGGAAACTGCCCTGAAACAGTTTGCGGTGCTTCTTTATACGGGTTTTACATGCTTATGAAAAGGCAGAAACTGTCAATCATGTATTCTCTGCGTGCGGTTATTCATCCCTTCCGGAATGAAGACGGACAGGAACCTTGATCCGGATCTGACATTTTTTTTACCTGATTTTCCGAATGGTCAGCGCTGTTCCATCAGGTGTTTGTAGATATCCAGCATGCTTTCGATCTGATATTTCAGAAGCCAGGCTGCGCTGAAGAAGCGGGGTTCTTTCTTAATGATGCGAAGCAGAGTGGGATAATACTGCTCGGTCTCTTCGATGTAATGCAGTTTTCCGCTTCGATCAAATCCCCAGGACATTGTCGTGAGGTTGTTGCAGCGGTCAATGCATTTCACAAGACATGCGGCTGGATCGCTCTGAATTGCTTCGTAATACCTCTGAATTGCCTGTTCCCTGCTTTCCATCGGCTTCCGGTTTTTTGTAAGAAGCACTACGAGATTCTGAACACGCTTGTTTACCGGCAGCTCTTCCGGCCTGACACCGCAGTCCTCGACCGTATCGTGAAGCAGACATGCCGCCGCAATATCATCTTCGTAAAGTCCCATGGCCAGGGCATGGCAGGCAACTGTCATCGGATGATAGATATAAGGAATATCGGAATTCTTTCTGGTCATGCCCGCATGCTTTTCAGAAGCGAAGTCCATTGCTTTCAGGGTATCCGTCATTCCATGCGCCCGGGCCGTGGTTTTGATATAGGTTTTCATCCGCTCCGGATCAAACACTGTTTTCTGATACTGAAACTGCGTTCTTTGCTCATCCGCCAGCGCATCTGCCGTGGTGCGGAGAATTTCTGAAAGACGAAACAGGTTTTCTGTTTCCGGCAGATAAACATCACGCTCCCAGGCCGAGACTGCCTGAAAGGAAACATTCATCTTTTCTGCCAGTTCCTCCTGGGTCATGTTCATTTCTTCCCGCCGAAGGCGGATGTTTCTGCCAAGCTTCATTTCCGTTTCCTCCTCTTTTTCTGTTCTGAAACCGCATGGACTGCATCTTCTTCTGATATCTTTTCGATCTCCTCCATGATATCCGTGTTTCCCATTGCGTAGGGGGAGTCGGGTCCTTCAGATGGATCATATCCGAAAAGACAGTCCATGATGACCATCTTTCGGTCAATCACCCAGGCGCCATTCTGAAAAAGCCAGAAAGTCCCGTTTTCCTCTTTTCCGACGATGCTTTTTCTGATGAGGTAATAGACTGTTTTCATCCCGGTTCTCCTTTCCACGCGTTTATTTTAGGAAAACCGTCGGTCTTATTTTAGCGGTCAGGACTTGAAAAGAATGTTTTTATTTCAAGTTCAGATTGAAACAAGCCCATTGAAAGAGCATGGAAGACTGACACAGGGGATGCGGCTTATGAATTCAGGAAGAAAAACAGGTTCCATTTCATTCGGATTCCACGATTTTTTCAAAGATTGATCTGGAATTACAGAATGATATCTGGGAGAATCAGAGTAACAAAAAAGGGGGTTCATATGATTTCATTGGTGGTATCGCTTGCGGCACTGGCCGCAGGTTATCTGCTTTATGGAAAATTTGTTGAGAATGTATTTGGTCCTGATGACCGGTCGACTCCGGCTGTTACCAGAACGGATGGAGTTGACTTTGTGCCGATGCCTGAATGGAAGTCCTTTCTGGTGCAGCTGCTCAATATCGCAGGTACCGGACCGATCTTCGGAGCCCTGATGGGAGCTGCTTTCGGACCCATCGTGTTTCTCTGGATTGTTTTTGGATCAATCCTTGGCGGGGCGGTGCATGATTACATGTGCGGAATGGTCAGCATGCGGCATGACGGCGCCTCTATTGCTGAGCTTTCCGGTGTCTATCTTGGAAATGTTCCGAAAATGATCATGCGGGTCTTTTCGGTCGTACTTCTGGTGCTCTGCGGAACCGTATTTGTGACAAGCCCGGCCGCATTGCTGGCGAAACTGACTCCGAACGCACTGAATGGAACTTTCTGGGCTGTTGTTATCCTGATTTACTATCTGCTTGCGACCCTTCTTCCGATTGATCAGATCATCGGAAGACTGTATCCGGCGTTCGGTGTTCTTCTGATTGTCATGGCAATTACCGTGATCGGTGGGATTGTGTTCTCCGGAGGAAGGTATGCGATTCCGGAACTCACGCTTGCCAATCTGCATCCGGATGGTCTTCCGGTATGGCCTTATATGTTCATCACGGTCGCCTGCGGCGCAATTTCCGGATTTCATGCGACGCAGTCGCCGATGATCGCAAAATGTCTGACGTCGGAGAAGCAGGGAAGAACGGTCTTCTACGGCGCCATGATCAGTGAGGCGGTCATTGCCCTGATCTGGGCATCGGCAGGCGCAGCGTTTTATGGAAGCACACAGCTTCTGAATCAGGCCCTGGGAAACGGTGCCTCCAATGTGGTCTATGATATTTCCACAGGTGTGCTTGGCCCCATTGGCGGAATCCTTGCGGTAGCGGGTGTTATTATCTGCCCGATCACCTCCGGTGATACGGCATTCCGAAGTGCCAGACTGATTCTTGCGGAAATATTTCATCTGGATCAGAAGACAATCTTCAACCGTCTGATCATTACGATCCCGCTGCTGGTCATCGGCGGGTTTCTGACCTGGTTTGCGATGGTTGACAACCGGGGCTTTGAAACCGTCTGGCGTTATTTCTCCTGGAGCAACCAGACCCTGGCAATGGTCGCGCTCTGGACGATTACCGCCTATCTTCTCAAGAATGGAAAGGGAAAGTACGCTCCGTTTCTGACCGCGCTGCCCGCGTCCTTCATGACAGCTGTTTCCGTTACCTATATTCTGATGGCAAAGGAAGGACTGAAACTTGCCCAGTCCATCTCCTATGCGATTGGATTGATTGCGGCCGCGGCGGCGTTTGGATACTTTCTTTCCATCTATCTCAGAAAACAGAAACAGGCATGAAAAGCGTATTCCGGGTTCACTCAGACAGGACAGTTCCTTCTGTTTTATGAAACTGGAACAAGAGAAGGAGTGGGTTCATGATCATGGAAACAAAGCGGCTGATTCTTCGCAGGTGGAAACTTACTGATGCAGAAGATCTGTACACCTGGGCGAAAGATCCGGATGTCGGACCGATCGCCGGCTGGCCTCCTCATCAGAGTGTGGAAGAAAGCCGGGCCGTCATACAGAATGTATTCAATGGTCCGGAAGCCTACGCGCTTTCTCTGAAAGAAGACAACCGGGCCATCGGGGCAGTGGAACTGAAGCTGAGAGGGCATACGGACATGACGGACCGTGAGGATGAGTGTGAACTTGGGTACTGGCTGGCAAAGCCGTACTGGGGTCAGGGACTGATGACGGAAGCGGTGCGTGAGATTCTGCGCCATGCGTTTGAAGATCTTGGCATGCGGAAAGTATGGGTCGGCTATTATGAAGGGAATGAAAGATCCCGGCGGGTTCAGGAAAAAAGCGGATTCCGCTATCAGTGGAAATCCGAACGGGTGGAAGTTCCTCTGATGCAGGAATACCGCATTGGTCACGTCAGTATGATGACAAAGGAAGACTGGGAAAACCGTAAGGGAGAATGATCCTGAAACGGTTTTCTCTTTTATTTTGCGAATATGGTATGATTCGTTATACAAATCATACCAAAAGGAGACAAATCATGAAGAAACCAGAAGGGAAATACGCATGGACCGCTACTGTCGGCGAAAAGGGACAGATTGTGATTCCCAAACAGGCCAGGGAGGTTTTTGGAATCCGGCCCGGTGATACGCTGCTGCTGCTTGGAGATATCGAAAGAGGGATAGCGATTCCCCCGAAGGGATCTTTTTCCAGACTGTTTGAAGAGGTGTTTTCGGAAGGCGGGGAGGAAGATCAATCGTGAAAATCGCGTGGTTCTGTATTCCGGCGCACGGACATACCAATCCGACGCTTTCTGTTGTAAAAGAACTGATTGATCATGGTCATGAAGTCTTTTATTTCTCCTTTGAGAAGTTTCGAAAGGAAATCGAAAAAGCAGGAGCTGTTTTCATCCGCTGTGATGACAATGAAGCGGTGATGGAAGATCAGGGTAATTCCGACCGGGTAGGCAAGGATCCGGTTTACGCAGTTACCCTGGTTGTATCTTCCACCCTTGCCATGGATGACTGGATTTCTCTGAAACTGAAGGAGCTTCAGCCGGATCTCATCGTTTCTGATTCCGTTGCGTACTGGGGAAAACTGGCTGCCCTGAAACATGGGATTCCCTATGTGTCCTCAACGACAACCTTTGCCTTTAACCGCTATTCCTCAAGGTATATGGGCGGGAGTCTCTGTGATCTAGCGAAGATGCTGTTTCAGATGCCGAAGATGAATGCGCAGATGCACCGTCTCAGGGAGAAAGGCTATCCAGTGAAAGGGGTTCTGGATATTCTTCAGAACGACAATCAAACCGATACGATCGTCTATACCTCCGCGTATTTTCAGCCCTGTGCAGAGACCTTTTCCGACCGATACCGCTTTATCGGCCCGTCCATCCGTCCGATCACAGAACCATACCCAAAGACCGCGGAAAAAACCATTTTTGTTTCTCTTGGAACGGTCAATGTCAACCAAAGCCTGATGAAGGCCTGCATGCATGCGCTTGCGGATACCGGATGGCAGGTTATCGTATCGCTGGGAGAAAAAGCGGAACAGTATGACGATATCCCGGACAATACGGAAGTCCATGATTATGTGGATCAGATGGCGGTGCTTTCCATTGCGGACGCGTTCATTACCCACTGCGGAATGAATTCCGTCTCGGAGGCACTGTATTTCTCCGTGCCGCTTGTCATGGTGCCGCAGACAAAGGAACAGAGCGCGGTCGCGCGGCGGGTCAGAGAGCTTGGGGCAGGCATACAGCTGTCGGAGGAAACGGAACCCGCGATCCTTGAGGCCGTCAGACGCGTTCTTTCTGATCCTTCCTTCAAGAATGCGGCCGAAAAGATCAGTGATTCCTTTCATGCCTGCGGCGGGGCTACTGAAGCAAGAGCTTTTCTTGAGGAGATTGGATCTTCCTTATCCTGAGGGAGAAGGAGGATTATTCCGGTTTTTCCATACGGAAAAAGAAAGCATGGAATGTCGGGTCAGCCGTCCGGGTTTCCGGTATTCTGAAATCGGAGACAGACAGGAGGGTGAAAACATGAAGAACTGGATGGATGCCTTTCAGGCTTCGCTTGAGTACATTGAAGATCATCTGGACGGACCTCTTGAAATGGAAGCGATCGCTTCAGAAGCTGCGTTATCTCCCTTTTACTATCAGCGGATCTTCACGGCTCTATGCGGAATGAGCGTGGGGGAGTATATCCGTTTGCGGCGGATGAGCGAAGCAGCTCAGGAACTCTCAGGCCGACAGAGCTCCGTGATGGAGACGGCGCTGAAATACGGATATGATTCTGCGGACAGCTTTGCCAGAGCATTTCACAGATTTCATGGGATTTCACCATCCGCCGCGAAAAAGCCCGGGGCCAGCCTGCGCTCGTTTGCCCCGATGCATATCAGAATCACGATGGAAGGAGGAATTATGCTGGATTACAGAATGACAGAAAAGGCACCATTTACGGTTTTTGGAATCAGACGTACTTTTCACACGGATACCGGATATGAAAAAATCCCGGAATTCTGGAACGAATGGGCTTTTGACCCGAAGGGGATGAAGGGCATGTTCGGTGTCTGTATGGATGCGGATGGAACGGACTTTGACTATTGGATCGCAGATCTTTATGTTCCCTGGCAGGAGATTCCCGAAGGATGTGATACAACCGTCATTCCGGGAGGACTCTGGGCTCAGTTTACCTGCCGGGGTCCGCTTCCCGAAAGCCTTCAGAAAGTGAATACGGAAATATGGACGGAATGGCTGCCGTCACTTCGGGGGTATGAACTGGCCGGCAATTACTCCCTGGAGGTTTATGGACCTCCGGCAGAAAATCCGGAAGACTATCTCAGCTATATCTGGGTTCCGATCCGGAAACTGGCGCAGCCATGAGCGGCTGACCCTTTCCAAAGGGTGCCGCTTTTTCCTGTTTCCCCTGATATTCGAGTCAGAATGAAGATGTGCTTTTCTTCAAAACAAAGGCATCTGACACAGGAATCCCGGAGTGAAAGAGCAGGCGGAATGAGCTGAAACAACAGATGTAACCTTTGACTGTGGTTTTATCATGACTCTCTCTTTCCGCAGGATATATAATAGTGTCACTGCAGAAACTGCTGTTTCATGCAGGGATACTGGAGGAAACCATGGAAAAGAAAACCGGAATCATTACTGCTGTTCTTGCGGCACTCTCACTCTGCATGTCTTTGATCAGTCTTGCCAGAACACTGATTCCTTCTTCATCCGCAAAGAAGGATGTACAGTACGTACTGTATCTTGGCACAAACGACAAGGATAGCAATCAGCCGGTTTTTCCGCCGGAAACGGCAGAAAAGGAACTGGAAAAGATTCTGATCCAGCATTTCGGAGGATATACCATTTCTGACGCCAGAGGCGGATGGGTTGACGGAGATACTACCTATCAGGAATATACGCTCGTGATTTATCTGAGTGATACGGACATGGATGCGGTTCATGCGGCCTGCAGGGATATGATCAATACCTTCCATCAGAGTTCTGTTCTGATACAGGCAAATGAAACCACAACCGAGTTTTACGACGGAAATTAAACCTGAACCCTCAGAAACAGCTGAAATCCGGCTGTTTCTTTACTGAAGAAAAAAAGAGGTTCTGAACCGGAGAAAAATCAAGGCGGCTTGGAACTGTCAAAGAAGTACAGCACAAAGGAATTGAGGATTTTCATGAAGCATGGAAAACGGATGATAGCTGTGGGGATCGTTCTGGTTGTTCTCTTGGCGGCTATGATCTATGTTGAAACATATTATCACGCTGCCCCGGAAGCGATCGCGGCTCTGTCGTCCAGTGATCAGATACAGGTATCAAAAACGGGAGACGGATGGTTTTTTGACGGTCCTTCGGAAACAGCGGCACTCATCTTTTATCCCGGGGGAAAGGTAGAGGAGACCGCGTATGCGCCGTTTCTAAAGCGTCTTGCGGAAAAGGGCATGGATGTCTTTCTGGTCAGGATGCCGCTTCGGCTTGCCATTTTCGATATGGACGCGGCGGATCGGATCCGCAGAGGACATTCCTATTCCTCGTGGGTTATCGGCGGCCATTCTCTTGGCGGAGTGATCGCTTCGGAATATGCGGGAAAGCATGCGGATGATCTTGACGGTCTGATTCTGCTGGCAAGTTACAGCATACGCAGTCTGCCGGAGTCATTGAACACGATTGTGATCTATGGATCGGAAGATCGGATTCTGAATCAGAGAAGCTATGCCGCAAATCATTCTCATCTTCCGGAAAACACAAAGGAATTTGTGATTGAGGGTGGAAACCACGCGCAGTTTGGCTGTTATGGGACGCAGATGGGAGATGGAACACCGAAGATCACGGGGGATGAACAGATTCAGAAAACCACGGATCTTATCATCCAGTCTGTTTTCCTGAATAAAAAGTAAGAAAGCAAATGGATTGCTGATTTGCCGACTGGCTTGGAATCTTCTAGAATGATCTTTCAGAGGATTGTTTTCAAAAGGCTTTGGAAACCTGAAACAGACAGGAGGAAATTGTATGTCTGCAGTTCTGATAACCGGTTCCGTCTTTCTGATCTGCTGGCTGCTATTTGTCTATTCATTCAACCGTGACAGAAGCAGATACCGCAACTGCAATCTTCTTTTTATTGCGCTGGTTGCCCTGATTCCGTTTCTGCTCAATCTTGCCGGCCCATATTCCAAGCAAGTGGCTGTCTGGATCATGAATCTTGTCATGATCGGTCTTCTTGTCACACCGTTTTTTCTTATTCATAACGGAATTGTCATGATTCGGAAGGAAGGGCACAGTCTTCCGCATCTTCTGTCTCTGGTGCTGGGAATTGTGATTCTGATCGGAGAGATATCGTTTGTCTCCCTCATCATTGGAATCTCAACGAATTTCAGCCGGGAAGCGACCCAGAAGTTTCTCCATTCCTTCCCATTTATTGCCGGATCGTTTCTGAGCATCACGATTATCTATGGATCGATGACCTTTCTGATTTTCATGATCTATACGCTGTTTCTCCAGATTATCCCGAGAAAGAAGGATTTTGACTATGTCATCATCCATGGGGCAGGTCTGCTTCATGGAGAGGAACTCACAAGGCTTCTGAAGGACAGGGTGGACAAGGCGATCGAAGTCTACCGAAGGGATCCCACTCCTCCGATTCTGATTCCATCCGGAGGAAAGGGTGAGGATGAAAACTGTTCCGAGGCGGAGGCCATGAAGCGGTATCTGATGGAACAGGGAATTCCGGAAAAAGATATCATTCCGGAAGACAGATCCAGTACCACTCTGGAGAATCTTCAGTATTCCAAGCAGATTATTGAAAGCAGGGAAGGCAGAAAATATACCGCCCTTGTCACCAGCAACTATCATGTGTACCGGGCTCTTCGCTATGCCAAACAGGTCGGACTCAAATGCACCGGAATCGGAAGCCCGGTTGCGTTCTACTACTGGCCCAGCGCTCTGATCCGGGAGTTCATTGCCATCCACGCCGAAAAGAAACACGCCTTTCTGTTTCTGACCGGATGGATCACCGTATTGGTTCTGTTTTATACAGTGATTCTGGGGAACTGATCTTTTCGGGCAGGTGACATGGGTCTTCTCTTTCTGTCTGTTATGATGAGGAAGAGAGAAAAAAAGATGAAGCTGTATCATACAAGCGATCGGATCATTGAAAAACCGGATATTCATTACGGACGGAAGAATGCCGATTTCGGACAGGGGTTCTACCTGACTCCGGACAGGGAGTTCACCCTCCGCTGGGCCGGCAAGGATGCCATCGTAAATACCTATGAACTGGATGAAACCGGACTCAGAATTCATCGCTTTGAAAGATCTTTGGAATGGTACCGGTATCTGTTTATGAACCGCCGCCGGATGGATACGCTGGATGCGGATGTGATCATCGGCCCGATTGCCAACGATACGATTTTCGATACCATGGGCATCATCAGCAGCGGGTTTCTGAACGAAGAAGAGGCGCTGAAGCTTCTTCGGATCGGACCGGAATATATTCAGGCTGCTGTCAAAACCGAAAGAGCAGCCGCTCAGCTTCACTTTCTTGGGTCTAAGAAGATCAATCGTCTGGATGAAACAAGCAGGCGGAAAGAGGAAGAAGCCTATCAGAACGAGTTTTCGGCCGTGATGATGGAGATCAGTGAGGAATGAAACGGAAATGGAGCAGGCATTCCAAAAGGATCGGCCTGCTTTTTTCATTCGGAACGATCTGAAATAAAAAGACGCTTCTTTCAGCAGAAAGCTTTTCAGAAGGAAGAAAAGAAGCAGGGTTCCGGAGGATCGGATATAATGTAGTAGTTAAACATAACTAACAGGAGGGAATTGTGAAGAGTCGAAAGTGCAGTGTGAAGGAACAGGGATTCTATGGCGTGTATTATCCCTGTCCTGTCTTAAGTCATAAAGGAATGATTCTGATGCTCGGGGACAGTTCGGATGATCTTCTCGTAAAAACCGGCGTGCGATTCCTGCATGCACTTGGCTGTCATGTTCTGGCCATGTCTGCCGGGGAAAAGACCTATGCATACCACAGCTATCCATTGGAGCGGATTGAAAAAGCAATTGGGTTTCTGAAGTCTGTCAGCTGCACAAAGACCGGGATCATCGGCGCATCCACGACGGCGATGATCGCGCTTACTGCCGCTTCCTATCTTCCGGAACTGACAATGACGATGGCCATGTCTCCTTCCGATTTTGTCATGGAAGGCTTCTTACGGGATGGAAAGGATGGAGCGAGGGAACGGCCGGCGGACGGGGAATCCACTCTGACATGGAAAGGAAAAGCGCTGCCGTATCTTCCGTATGCCTACCGCCATCCGGATTACTGGAACCATCTGGAAGCGGAAGCGAAGGAGGAAAGGAATCTTGCGGCAGCCCGGAAGATGTTTGATGAATCCGAACGGCTTCATCCGCTGAAGGAAGAAGAGAAGATCGGGGTTGAGAGGATTCAGGGACAGGTCTTCTGCATCGGTGCTGAGGATGATACGCTCTGGGATACATGCCGGTATATCCACAGAATGCAGAAGCGGCTTTCTGAACATCCGCATACCTGCAGTTTTCATGCCCTGACCTATGAACATGGAACGCACTTTGTATTTCCGCAATCCATGCTGAAACAGATTCTGCCGATCGGATCGGAGCTGGTGGTGGGACTTTGTTTCAGAGCCGCCCGGCAGTACCCGAAGGAATGCACGGCCGCAAGAAAGGATATTGAGGATCAGCTGAAACGCGCGATCAGGGAGTGGTAGGAAATGGACAGAAAGGAACAGATCCGGAACGCGTACCGGATGACCGGGAAAAACGCGGATTTCTATGATGGAATGATGACATGCTCGACTCTTTCCGGCAAAGCCATCTGCAGAATGGTCTGGAATATGGACCAGGAAAAGACCCTGAGCAGTTTTGAAGCGGCGCTTTCGGGTATTCCGGAGGATTTTTCCGGAAGGCTTCTTGAGGTACCGGTTGGAACCGGGGTTCTGACCATGCCGGTATATCAGTCGATTCCAAAGGCAGAGATTACCTGTCTGGACAGTTCCGAACGGATGATGGACAGTGCCTGTCAGAAAGCCCGGGCCGCGGGTATTACAAATATCCGCTTTGTGAAGGGAGATGCAGGGGCACTCACGTTTGCGGATGAAAGCTTTGATCTTGTGCTTTCTCTGAATGGGTTTCATGCCTTCGCGGATAAGGAAGCGGCCTGGCGGGAAACCTTCCGGGTGCTGAAAAAGGACGGGATATTCTGCGGCTGTTTCTATATTCAGGGAGGATGTACGAGAACGGATTTCATGGTCCGTACCTTTTATGAACCGGCGGGCTATTTTACACCGCCCTATGAAACGGAAATCAGTCTGAAGCGCCGGCTGTCGCGGATGTATCGGGAAGTCCGGGTAACCCGTACGGAAGGGATCGCAAGTTTTGTGTGCAGGAAATAGGACAGAAGGGAAGAAAAAACCATGCGATATGCAGGAATGCCGATGGGCATGTGGATGCTGTTTCAAAGATCGTTTCGTAACAGACTGATCAGGGATCTTGGCTATGACGCAGACACTGCGGATGGAATTACGGCGAAGGCTTTTCAGCGGTATCGGACAATCATTCGGAAACTTCCGGAATTTGAAAAAAAGGACCGGTTTCTGATGAATATCGTCAGCTGCGCGATGCTGACGGCATTTGTGCTGTCCATGCCGAAGCGGCCGGAAGTCGGAGAACTTACGGAATATTATCGCAGCGCGATGATGACAGAGCCGATGAAGCTGTTCTGCCGTCTCAGCGGGAAAAACAAATTTACCGATGCTGATCAGAAATCCATGCAGAAGACCGCTGCCTTTCGGGCCGGGGACCGGAATCCCTATTCCTGGAATATGGAATACCTTCCATATCCCGATAACCGCGGGTATGAGGCAAGGTTTACTCAGTGCGGCATCTGTACGCTCATGAAGGAGTATGGACTGTCTGATCTGATTCCGGCCATGTGCCGGCTGGATTACACCATGAGCGAGGCCGGCGGAGCTTCGAGATTTGTGCGGGAACATACCCTGGCGGAAGGCGGACCGTACTGTGACTGCGGGTATTACCGGAAATAGGAAGCCGGTCAGCTTCTGCGGGAAAGAACAGCAGAAGCGAAAAGAAAAGTACTCTTTTCCGCAATAATACAAATTCTTGGCGGAAAATCATGTGGTGGGATGATATAATTCAAATCCTAAAAAGAAAACAAAAGGAATGCAGAGAATCACAAAGGTCTGGCATTCACTGGAATAAGGAGTCTTTGATGGAGGAAACCACAACCGTTCTGAATGTGAAGTGGGATGAAAATGCCCGGAAACTGTATGAAGCGTGTGATCCGGTGCTTTTCATATGCAGCGGAAGAAACATCACGGAATTTCCATTGAAGGGGCATCAGGTTTTCGGCCGGGCCGGAAGTGCGGATAATCCACAGATTACCGTTGTCAACCGCTTCGTATCCAGAAATCACGGATGCTTTGACACAGATGAGAAAAAAACCGTTTTCACCGCGTCTTCGACAACCAACGGCATTCAGTTTGAAGGGCGGTTTCTTCAGCCTGATGAGAAGGTAAGTCTCAGGGATGGAGATGAACTGATGATTCCGGCCGCCGGAGAGGATGAAGCGGACTGTGTCATGCTGGTATATGCCGACTCTTTGATGCGGACAAGACTGTGGCGTGAGCTTCAGCAGGCAAGCCGTGACCGCCTCACCGGCCTCTATAACCGGGAAAGTTTTATCCTCTGGTGGCATCAGCACTATATGAAGCGGGACTATCAGGAGGCTTCTCTCTTTATTCTGGATGTGGATAACTTCAAGGCCATCAATGATGAGAAGGGACATAATACCGGCGATCAGGTCCTTCAGATGGTAGCGGAGTGCCTGGTTGCGGCGGTGCGGTATGAACATCAGGTCTGCCGCTGGGGCGGAGATGAATTTGTTGGGATTCTTCCCGGATCAAGACAGCGGGTGTACAACCGCTTAAAGCATCTGGCTGGAAGAATCGGAGCGGAAGGAAAAAAGCTCGGCTGTGATATCACGGTAAGCATTGGTTTTGCCGATATCCATGAGGTCAATGATGTTCTGGATATCTCCGGCCTTGTGGAAAAGGCGGACCAAGCGCTCTATTCCGTCAAGAAAAGCGGGAAAAACAGTATTGGATCCTATAAGAAGTAAATTCTTCCGGGATCCTTTTTCTTTTATTTCCGGATGACTGTCAGGAATTGTGCCTGTACGCTGTCAAAAGGTCAAGTATAATAAAGATATCAGGCATATTCATTCTCAGGCAGCAAATCGTTTCTGATGATCGAAAAGGAGGACAATCCTTTGAAAGTTCTTGTTATGGCAATGATATTTGCCGGTTCGGTTCTGATGGTTTACAACATCTGGGGATTCATGCGTTTTTCAAAGGTGGTTCAGAAAAATAAAGAACAGCAGAAAATGGAGCGGATCCTGCGTCTGCCGATTATTCTTCTGATTCTTTTTCTCATCGGTTATATCTTGGTCGGGCTGTTCGGACATCCTGATCTCATCGTTGCCGGGATTCTCTTCGGCGGAAGCATCTTTGTTTTTGTCATGTACCGGATGCTCGACGAAGTGACCAAGCACATCATGGAAAATGAGCGTCTGGAGGCGGAACTGATGGCTTCGGAACAGTCGCGGAAAACCAAGGAACGGTTTCTTGCGACCATGAGTCATGAAATGCGGACCCCGATGAATGTGATTCTGGGGCTTGACGGTCTGGCTCTTAAAAACCCGGAAAACCCTCCGGAAACACAGGAGGCCCTGGAAAAGATCGGCCACAGTGCCAGACACATGGTCGGACTTATCGATAATATTCTGAAAATGAACGAGCTCAATGCCGAGGAACCGTCGGGTCGAAGCGAGTCCTTTCAGCTGAAGGATGCAGTGGATCAGGTCAATGTCATCACGAATACAGTCAGTGAGGAAAAAGGGGTCCATTATGAAAGCAGACTGGAACCGGATGCGGAAGGAGAATACCTCGGGGATGAGATTCAGCTGAAGCAGGTGCTCTTATCCATTCTTGATAACGCGGTGAAATATACACCACCTGGCGGAATGGTTCGCTTTACCGCTTCATGTGACAGCTGCACGGATGATCAGGCAGTGCTGAAATTTGTCATCAGTGACAATGGAATCGGAATTGATCCTGAGTTTCTTCCCCATATCTATGATCCTTTTGCCCGTGAGGATGACAGCGCGACGGATCGCTATGGAGGCAGTGGTCTGAGCCTTGCCGTTTCCAAAAACATGGTGGAGCGGATGGGAGGTACCATTGAAGTTTCCAGCAGGAAAAATGAGGGTACCGAGTTCGCTGTGACAGTTCCTGTAAAAAGAATTAAAATAGAGCGGATACCGGAGCCTGTGATGGAAGTGAGCCTTGCCGGACGCCGGATTCTGATTGCAGAGGATGTAAAAGAAAACGCGGAAATCGTAGCGGATCTTCTGGAACTGGAAGACGCTGAGAGCGAACACGCGGAAAACGGACAGATTGCGGTTGAGATGTTCCGGAATTCTTCCGTTGGCTACTACGATGTGATTCTGATGGATCTTCGCATGCCGGTTATGGACGGCCTTGAGGCAACCCGCAGGATCCGGGCACTGGACCGGCCTGATGCGAAAACTGTGCCGATTATTGCCCTGACTGCCAATTCCTTTGAAAGTGATAAAAAACAGACAAAGGAAGCCGGCATGAATGAACATCTGGGCAAGCCGGCGGACGCTGAACTCCTGTATGCGACGATTCGAAAGTGGCTTCAGCCATCGTGATCTGGAAAGGAACAGAAGGATTATGATAGACAGTAAATTCATTCCCCGTCACAGAACGGTACTGGTCGTGGATGATCAGGAAATCAACCGTGATGCACTCGGTATTATCCTGGAAGATGATTATGATGTGCTTTACGCGTGTGATGGCGAAGAGGCGATGCAGGTGATTGAAGCACGCCTGAATGATCTTTCGATTGTTCTTCTCGATCTTATCATGCCGAAGCTCAACGGCTTTGAAGTTCTGGAAAGAGCGAAAAAGGATGAGCAGATGCGGCAGATTCCGTTTATCGTTCTTACCGCTGAAAAGAATGCGGAGCTCAAGGCGCTGCAGATGGGCGCGGCGGATTTCATTACCAAGCCGTTTGACATGCATGAAGTCATTCTTGCCCGGGTCGCAAGAATCATTGAACTGAGTGAAGGCAGACAGCTGATCAACGCTGCTGAGCATGACCGGCTTACGGGACTTCTTACCCGCAGTTTCTTTTTCGAATATGTGGAACAGCTTTACCGCTACCGTTCGGATAAGGGCATGGATGCGCTGGTTCTGAATGTGGAGCAGTTTCATTCCGTCAATGCCCTGCATGGCCGGGAATTCGGAGACCGGGTGCTGCGGATGCTTGGATCCATCATTCAGGATTTCCTGAAAAGTCAGAAGGGAATTGCCTGCCGGGCGGAAGCGGACCGCTTTGAAATCTACTGTCAGCCGCAGGAAGACTATCAGGCGCTGCTGCACCAGTTTCAGGAGGAAATCAACGCGTTTTCACCGGATGTCAGCGTGCATCTCCGCATGGGTGTCAACCCTGCAGGCGAGGATGTGGAGCCGGTCGTGATGTTTGACAGGGCCAAAGCCGCCTGCAACCTGGTGCGGGGCAATTTTCAGAATCCGCTGATGATTTATGATGAAGAGCTGCGGCGGCGGGAACTGCTGAATCAAAGACTCCTCAATGATCTTCGGGCCGCGGTGGATGAAAAGCAGTTTACGGTATACTATCAGCCCAAATATGACATTCAGTGCGATCCTCCGAGACTTTCCAGCGCGGAGGCTCTGATCCGCTGGAAACATCCGGAACTCGGCATGATTTCACCCGGTCAGTTCATTCCGCTGTTTGAAGGGAACGGTCTGATTTCGGTCGTTGATCACTATGTATGGGAATGCGCTTCCCGCCAGATCGCGGCGTGGAAAAAGAAGTTTCAGTTTTCCCTTCCGGTCTCGATCAACCTTTCCCGGGCGGATTTCTATGACAAGAATCTTGTGGAACGTCTGGATCTTTTGATCAAGGAGAATCAGCTCGAATACCGGGAGCTGAAACTGGAACTGACGGAAAGTGCCTATACGGAAAACGCGAAACATGTCATGGAGGTGCTTGGAAAACTCCGTGATCTTGGTTTTGATATTGAAATGGATGATTTCGGATCCGGATATTCTTCCCTGAACATGCTTTCCGAAATGCCCTTGGATGTGCTTAAAATGGATATGAAGTTTGTCCGGCATATTGAGTCAAGCCAGACGAGTTTCCGACTGGTGAAACTGATTCTCGACATTGCCTCCAATCTGAGTCTGAAGGTAGTTGCGGAAGGCGTTGAGACGAAGGGCCAGCTGACGCTGCTGAAGGACAGCGGCTGTGATATTGTGCAGGGGTTTTACTTTTCAAAACCGGTGCCTCCGGAACAGATGGAGGAACTGATTGAAAAGGAAATCGGGATTGCGAGAAAGGAAAGAACCATATGACACTTCAGGAACTGTATCAGCTGATCGACGGCGATTATGAACGGGCCATCCATGTGCTCATGGTGGAAAAACTGATTGACAAGCATATCCGCAAACTTGTGAAAAACGGGGTGGTTGCCTCTCTTCTGGAAGCGGGAAAAACCATGGATCCCACACAGCTGTTTGAAACCGCTCATGCAGCGAAGGGAGTCTGTGCCAATCTGGGTCTTGTGAAAATCGCCGATGCGGCTTCGGAAATTGCTGAGGAATACCGGCCTGGCAATGCCCGCTCCATGAGTGATGAAATGGTCCGTGAGAAGCTTGCGGAAATAGAGAAACTGTATCAGAAAGCAGTGGATGGAATCCGTCAGTACGAAGGAGCATAAGTACGGAAGGCATGTCAGGGGAGAAAGTTTTCTTATGAGTCAGAATAACGGGCCGGGACTTCGTCGGGAGTTTGCCTATTTAACTGTACCGGGCGCATGGGCGCTTGCCTTTGGGTGCAGTGTCGGATGGGGATCTTTTGTGATGCCCGGAACGACCTTCCTGCCGGTTGCCGGGCCGATCGGAACGCTGATCGGAATTACTCTGGGAGCACTGGTCATGCTGGTGCTGGCGGTCAATTTTCATTTCCTGATGAACCGCTTTCAGGACGGGGGAGGAACCTATACCTATACCAAGAATGTGTTCGGATATGACCATGGATTCCTGATTGCGTGGTTTCTGACTCTGACATATATCGCGATTATCTGGGCGAATGCAACAGCGCTTCCGCTCATAGCCAGGGCGGTGCTCGGCAATGTCTTTCAGTTTGGCTTTCATTATGTGATTGCCGGTTTTCATGTATACATGGGAGAAATCCTGCTGGCTGTTGTTTCCCTGGTTGTTTCTGCGCTGTTCTGCCTTCACCGAAAGATCTCTGAACGGATTCAGGTGATCATGGCGGTTTTTCTTTTCTTCGGCATCATTGTCTGCTTTGTCGGCGCGCTTGGAAATCCCGGTGCTGTCAATGGATTTCAGCCGGCCTTTGTACCGGGACATTCCGCCGGGGAAGGGATCTTTACGGTTTTTGCCCTGGCTCCCTGGGCCTTTGTCGGATTTGAATCCATTTCGCATTCTTCCAGTGAAGCGGCTTTTCCCCTGAAGAAATCATTCGGAATTCTTTCTGCCGCGGTAATCACCGGGGCGATTGCCTATATTCTGCTTTCTCTACTGGCGGCGACCGCTTTCCCGGAGGGCTGCGGATCGTGGATGGATTATATCTTTCATCTGGATCAGTACAGCGGTACAGCATCTGTTCCGACCTTCTACGCGGTACAGACCGCTATGGGAAGCGCTGGCCCGATCCTGCTTGGAGTGATTGCGCTCTGCGCGATTTTCACCGGTCTTATCGGCAATTACATTGCCCTGAGCCGGCTGCTTGCGACACTGTCCATGGATGGGATGCTGCCGGAGTGGATCGGTGAACTGGATGAGCATTTTGTTCCCCGCAAGGCAATCTTTCTGATTCTCGGCATTTCTGTGATTCTTCCTTTTTTCGGACGCACCGCGATCAGCTGGATTGTAGATGTCACCACGGTCGGAGCGACGATTGCGTACGCGTTTGCCAGTGCCTGCACCTATCGTCTTGCCAGAAAGGAAAAGAACAGCACCGCCTCTGTCTGCGGATTTGCCGGCCAGTTTTTCTCGATTCTTTTCGCTCTGGAATTTCTGGTTCCGAATATCATTTCCGTCAAAACGCTTTCCACGGAATCCTATCTGATTCTTGCGGCGTGGGGAATTCTCGGACTTTTCCTGTTCCGCCATATCATGCATAACGACAAGCAGAGGCGGCTTGGGCATTCGATTGTTGCCTGGGTGGTTCTGCTTGGCCTGATTATCTTTACCTCCAGTGTCTGGATGCGTCAGACGGCGGAGTCGGCTGTGGAAAGTTCTGTAACCCCGATTCAGGAATACTATACCGGCCAGCTGGAAGCGGCAGGAATTGATGTGACAAGTACCGCGACAAGACCTGCGGTCATGTATCTCCGGGATGTTCTGAGTGAAATCAATCGTACGCTGGGGATCAGTGTACTGATTCAGACCGCCCTGGTTGTCATAGCTCTGGCACTGCTGTTTGATATCTACAATCAGATGCAGAAGCGGGAAAAGCAGACCGAGATTGAAAAGGCTCTGGCGGAAGAGAGCAGCCGGGCCAAGACCAGCTTTCTTTCCAATATGAGCCATGAGATCAGAACCCCGATGAACGCGATCATCGGCCTGGACAACATAGCCCTGAGAGATCCGGATCTGTCGCCGCGCACAAGGGAACATCTGGAAAAGATCGGAGCCAGCGCGAAGCATCTGCTTGGCTTGATCAATGACATTCTGGATATGAGCCGGATTGAATCCGGACGGATGGTTCTGAAGAATGAGGAATTCTCCTTCCGGGAGTTTCTGGATCAGATCAATATCATGATCAACGGGCAGTGTCAGGATAAGGGACTGCACTATGAATGCAATATCATCGGCCATGTCTGTGACTACTACTGCGGAGATGACATGAAGCTGAAGCAGGTGCTGATCAATATCCTGGGCAACTCCGTCAAATTCACCGAGGCACCGGGACTGGTCACGCTTACCGTGGAGCAGATCAGCAGTCAGGATGGATTGGGAACCATGCGGTTTCGGATGGCGGATACAGGAATCGGCATGGACAAGGAATTTATTCCGAAGATTTTCGAGGCCTTTTCCCAGGAGGACGCGACTTCTACCAACAAGTATGGAGGAAGCGGTCTTGGCATGGCGATCACAAAGAACTTTGTGGAAATGATGAACGGGACTATTTCCGTAGAAAGTGAAAAAGGAGTCGGAACGACCTTCACTGTGACGGTTGCCCTCAAGGAAAGTGACCGTACCTACCAGGCAGAAAACGGTATCGTACTGCCGGAGAATCTTCGGGCGATTGTCATCGATGATGATGAGATTGCGCGAGAGCACGCTCAGGTCGTGCTGAAGAGCCTTGGCATTGAAGCGGATACCGAACAGAATCCGAATCGGGCAGTTGAAAGGATCAAGGCCGCCGCGGATACGGATCATCCATATCAGCTGATCCTCACCGATTACAGGATGCCGGAAAAGGATGGACTGGATGTGACAAGAGCCATCCGCGCCTGCGCCGGGAATGATCCGGCTGTGATCATGCTGACGGGATACAGCTGGAATGTCATTGAGAACGAAGCGAAAATGGAAGGGGTTGACGGTATTCTGGCGAAGCCGCTGTTTACTGATACCCTGATGCGGGAGATTCAGCATGTCCTGCAGAAGAAGAAGGGAATCATCGAGACCGACACCGCGGATACAAAGGAAAGCGGAACGGATCTTGCCGGACTCAGAGTGCTGATGGCAGAGGATGTCGAACAGAACGCGGAAATTCTGGAAGATCTGCTTTCGCTTGAAGATATTGAAACGGAACACGCGGAGAACGGACAGATTGCCGTACAGATGTTTTCCAAAAAGCCGGCCGGTTATTATAACGTCATTCTCATGGATGTCAGGATGCCGGTGATGGACGGTCTTTCTGCTACCAGGGCAATCCGGGCTCTGGAACGGCCTGACGCAAAGACCATTCCGATTATTGCCATGACCGCCAACGTGTTTGATGAGGATGTGGAAAGATCCCTGGAGGCGGGTATGAACGCCCATCTTTCCAAACCGGTTGAGCCGGATAAACTGTATGCTACCATTGCCTCTCTTGCAGAGAGAAACAGGTCCGATCAGGAAGGGTAATTCAGAATCATCATTAAGTACATTCCGGAGGATTTCATTGTTCAGGAGGTGCTTGTAACAGAACACACGGCAGAGGATTATCCTTCTGGGACTTGAAAAGAAAGGATTCTCTACCTTCGATGCCATGAAGACAGCGGAATCCTGGTTTGGTATCAGCCAGATGGAAGGGCCGGACTGAAGGACAGTGACGGCATCACCTCCCAGAAGGTCAGTATCCCGGTACAGTACCGGGACAATCTGAAGCGGATCGACGCGTTCAATTTGGAACACACCGAAGCGGACCGTTTCATCCATCTGACATTTCTTGGCTATATCAAGGAGCCTTTGAAGCCGGCCCGGCTGGAAGGGAATGTCTTCCGGCTGCGTCTGCGGGGGTTGGATCGGGCAAAGGCGGAAAGCTGACTCCATAAGCAGATCTACACGCTTGTTTTCCCGAACTACTTTGACAAGCAGCGGGTTGGCAAATCCGGATACAAGAAACAGACTCATCTGATCGGTGAAGCACTTTTCCATAAAGACTATCGGAAGGCGTATGAATATCTTCTGGAATCAGGAACCAGAGAAGCAGTTCTTCCGTTTGACGGAGATTATGAGAAGTTTTTCGATCAGATTGATGCCCGGGTAAGGGGATTCTATGATTCCGCGCTTTACGCCGCAGACTTCAACCAGCGGCTCGGGAATATTCTGCAACAGAACGGGCCCATCATACCTATAGAAGATGAAGGAAAAAAAGACTATGGCAGCGCTTCTGCAGGAGGATTTTCCGGAGGAAAGGATCGGTTCATTCCGGGTTCATACGCTTGAACAGGAGGTACCGCGCAAGCTTCTGGTAACGACGAACATCAATTTTCTTGGCTGTGAGGAAGATGTGTTCCATCCAGGAAAAGCCGTGCTGACCGTTTCCTTCTTTCTGCCGATGGGGGCGTATGCCACAATGGCAATGAAACAGCTTGAGGTATTCCTTTGAAGGAATCAGCTGTTTTTCTTTCTGCGCGGAAGCCGTGAAACAATGCGTTGATCTTCTGCTTGAGCAGGAGATCGTCTGCGGTTACAATGAATACCGGTAAAGAAGGGAGTTGTATGAGCAGAAAGTTTTTGGGATCGGGAATTATCTTTGCCCTCTGGATTGTATTCATTATTCTTCTGAAGACATTCGATGTTGCCCCGATCGGCCCGGAGGATACCAGTGTCGGATTTGCGACGGTAAACGGCGCGATTCACAATATGCTTGGATTCAATAATACCTGGTATACCATTTCCAAGCTGTTCGGCTATGTTTCCATCCTTGGAGCCGTACTGATGGCTCTGTATGGGGTGTATATGATTGTCAGGAAGCGTCATATCATGAAGGTGGATCATGCGCTGCTGGCAACCTATGTACTCTATTTTGCGGTGATTGTGATCTATATCCTGTTTGAGGTGGTCATCATCAACTACCGTCCGGTGATCATGCCGGGCGAGGAACATGTGGAAGCCTCGTTTCCTTCCAGCCATACGATGCTCGGAATGGTGTTCAACGGAAGCTTCTTCCTGCTGATTCAGCGGTATGTAAAGGATCGGAAGATGTGCCGGATTCTGAGTATTGTGACAGGTGTTCTTCTGGTGGCTTCGGTGCTTTCAAGACTGTTCTCCGGTGTGCACTGGTTCACTGATATTCTCGGCGGAGTCTGGATTTCCACGGTGCTGCTGTTAGCGTATGACGGGGCACTGGATGAAGTGGACAAGCGCAGAAGAAGGAAGAAGCGGAAGAAGAAAAAAGAGGCAGCTTCTGCCCCTGAACAGAACAACGGATAAACAAAGCCTGAGAATTCTCAGGCTTTTTCGTCGATCTGATATTCACTTGGCAGGGAGGTTCCAAGATTTGCCTCGGCAATCCTGCGGGCTTTGTCCTTGACCTGCAGGAACGCTTCCGCAATCTTCGGATCGAAATGCGTTCCGGCATCCTTTTTGATAATGTCACATGCCTGCTCGAAGCTGAATGGTTTCTTGTAGCTGCGTTCGGAAACGAGGGCATCGAATACATCCGCGACCGCCATGACTCTTGCGGAAAGAGGAATCTCTTCACCGGAAAGACCGTTTGGATATCCCTTGCCGTTCCATTTCTCATGATGATAGGCCGCAAGATTCATCGCTTCCCTGAGATAACCGCTGTCCGTGCTGACCATTGCCATGGCCTGCCGGATGATTTCCTTGCCGGCAGTGGTATGTGTTTTCATGATTTCAAACTCTTCATCCGTGAGCTTGCCCGGCTTGTTGAGGATGGTATCGCTGACCTTGATTTTTCCGACATCGTGGAGCGGAGCGGAATTCACGACGTCCTCGATAAACGCGTCCGAGAGCTGATCCGTATACCAGCCGTTTTTCTTGAGCTGATCAAGGATGATCCGGCAGTACTGGGCGGTCTTTCTGACATGATCACCGGTACACTCATCCCGGCTTTCCACCATGTCCGCCAGCACCATGATGAGCCCGTTCTGCATCCTGTTGAGTTCACTGGTTGTACGCTCAACATTGGCGATATAACGGACCGTATCTTCAATCGTCAGGGAAAAGGCGGTATACAGGTTCTGGATTTCATCCTCGGTGCTGATATCCAGACTGCGGAAGTTATTGACGGTTTTCTTACGCTCTTCTTCATTATTGTAGGCGAAGGAGTGCGCGGAAGTTGCCATGGTGTTCAATGGCAGAATCAGATGGAATTCCGAAAGAGTAATCCCGATGGTGATGATCATGATGAAGAAGCCAAGGAACAGGGAGAGAACCTTCGCGAAGAAACTGACTTCATTTGCGGTAACCTCATCCATCGAAATATCAATACATGCGTAGGCGGTTGTCTTTCCCTGGGAATTGCGGATCGGCTTGTATACCGTGAGCAGCCATCCGAAGGATTCGTTGGACTCAATCGGGTCGATTTCCTTTCCTTCGAACAGATCGTTGAGATAGGGAACAAATGCCTCATCAAACTCCACAAGATCACCGGGTTTTCCGCCGGGTGTGTCGGGCGTATCGAGATCGAATACGACATGACATCCATCCGGATCGATCTTGTATACATAGACATAGAGAATATTGTCATTGGTCGTCCGGATGCTTTCCAGCTGCTGCTTGGTATAACGGTATCCGGGGGCGTATTCCCCGAACTGTATGAATTCATCCACCCGGTCTCCATCCACAATGGTGGAGATCAGCGTTGCGGCACCTTTGCCGAGCGTAATATGTTCCGAATAACTTGCCCGCTCATACAGACGGTAGGAGATGCCGATGGTGATGGCGGCGACAAACAGCATCGCAATAATGATCAGATGAACAACCTTGGAGCGAAGGGAACTGCCGGCCCGGATGGTTTGTTCCGCGTCCTTCATTTCCTGCTCAGAGAGCGGCTTCTGTTTCCAGTCGTAGAACTTCAGTTCTTCCTTCCAGCGGGCGGAGATCAGCTTCATCAGGAAGAAAACCAGAATGACGCTGATCAGCTTGTCGCCAAGATCCACAGTCAGCTCATGAAACAGGGAACTGGAGAAATCCAGAAGGTGATTCTGCGCAAAAAAACCAGTGCCTGCCGCTGTGGAGATTTCATCCGCATACCCGAAGCCGTTGAGACAGAATGTCAGAAAGGCACTGTAGGTGCCGGCGATGAGCGCCATTGGCAGGGCGGTCAGAATCGCCTTCGGCAGAGTTCTGTAGCAGTTGATGGTGGAATAGTACCAGGCTGTAATCGCAATGATGACATTGATGACGCCGTAATAGGCATTATTGATATCATTCACGGCATTGATGAAATTGGTCAGAAAACCGACAATCACGCCCGGCACAGGGCCGCTTACAACCGAAATAAGAATGGTTCCGACCGCGTCCAGATAGATGGGCAGATTCAGAAAAACCGCAATCCGGTTGCAGATCAGATTGATGCACAGAGCGATCACGATAAAAAACGCGATATTCCTGAATTTTTTAGAAAATTTACTGATCTTCCCCGAGAAAAATTTCATACAAGTTTATTATATATGGTTATTACATGATTGGGTTGATTTCTGACTTCGTGAAAGGGAAAACAGATTCAGCAGTAGAATCGTTCCGTCAGAAAGGATCCAAGGCGGTACATCAGCCAGCCAAAGAGAATACCAGCCCCGACATCAATCACGGAGTGCTGTTTGAGAAGGACGGTTGAAAGCATGATCAGACCGTCTGTCAGATGAATCCCGGCTTTTTCAGCCGGTGTTTTAAGAAGAGAGGATTCCTGCCATAGAAGATCGAGGATCAGGGAAGTGGAGACATGCAGACTTGGACAGACGTTGTAGGGATTATCTGCCTTCCAGATCATCCGCACCATCCAGGAGAACAGGTCACTGCCGCTGATGGAAGAAGGGCGAAGATTCACTCCGTTGGGGATGAGAAAATACAGAAGGATCGATAACATGGTGCAGAGAACCATCGATGTAAAAAGCTTCCAGTAAAGCGTTCTGCTTTCGTGAAACAGAAACACCAGAAAGGTGATCAGAAGAGCCGCGAACCAGATGTAATAGAACGGCGCCGCATATTTGACAAAAGGGATCAGATCGTCCAGACGGGAATGAACCATGATGTGACTGCTGCGGCCGACATGTTCGACCGCAAAAAACAGCAGAAGGTAGGTGGCCCAGAAAAAAAGGGACACAAATACCGGGTGGGAGTCAAACCACTCGATTACGCTTCTGTGTCTTTCCTGCTTCTCTTCTTTCTGCTCTGACCATTCCATATATTTGATTATTCTAACTGTTTCATGATTAACGGTCAATTCAGGATACTTTTTTCTTGAATGAAGGATTGCTTTGTTCTTTAATAATATTAAGGGAATCCCCTTTACCTTAACTGTCAAGGAGGACAGAGAATAATGCTTAGAATTGGAATGCTTACGAGCGGCGGTGACTGCCAGGCACTGAATGCGGCAATGCGCGGTGTTTTTAAAACGGTCACAAAGAATTCAAAGGAACCAGTGGAGTTCTATGGATTCGAAGACGGGTATAAAGGCCTGATCTATGGGAAATTCCGTATCCTTACCGAAGCGGATTTCTCGAATATTCTCACAGTAGGCGGAACGATACTGGGAACCAGCAGGTGCCCGTTCAAGACAATCCGGGAGCCGGATGAAAAAGGGCTCGACAAGGTTGCGGCCATGAAGCAGACCTATTATAAACTTCAGCTGAACTGCCTTGTCATGCTCGGCGGAAACGGAAGCCATAAAACCGCGAATCTTCTGAGCGAAGAAGGCCTCAATGTGGTTACGCTCCCGAAGACCATTGACAACGATCTCTGGGGAACGGACATGACCTTCGGTTTTCAGTCCGCAGTTGACATCGCGACCCGCGCGATTGACGAGATTCATACCACCGCATCAAGCCATGGACGTGTATTTATCGTAGAAGTCATGGGCCACAAGGTCGGATGGCTGCCGCTGAACGCGGGTCTTGCCGGCGGTGCGGATATCATTCTTCTTCCGGAAATTCCGTATGACATCAAGAAGGTTGTGGATGTCATTGAGAAAAGAGACCGGGAAGGCCACCGCTTCACGATTATTGCCGTAGCGGAAGGTGCGATTTCCAAAGAGGATGCAAAGCTTTCCAAGAAGGAATACAAGAAGAAGCTTGCCAACAGCAAATTCCCGTCTGTCACCTATGAACTCGCGGATCAGATCTTCAGAGAGACCGGAAGAGAAGTACGTGTTACGGTTCCTGGCCATGTGCAGAGAGGCGGAGCGCCGGTTGCCTATGACCGGGTGTTCGCAAGCCGTCTTGGAGCGGAAGCCGCAAGTCTGATTCTCAAGGGAGAATACGGCTTCATGGTCGGATACAAGAACCGTGAAATGGTTAAGGTGCCTCTTTCCGAAGTTGCCGGTAAGCTGAAGACCGTCGATCCCAATGCCCGGATTATCAAAGAAGCGAAGCTGATGGGCGTCAGCTTCGGAGACTGATAACTGCTGTTTCATAAAGAAAGAAGGAGGATAAAAATGGCAAATCGGTTTGTATTGAATGAGACATCCTATCATGGTGCCGGCGCGATCAGAGAAATCGTACCGGAGATTAAGAACCGTGGATTTAGGAAAGTCTTTGTCGCGAGTGACCCGGATCTTGTGAACTTCGGTGTCACGGCAAAGGTAACGGATCTTCTCAAGGATGCGGATATTCCTTTCACACTCTATTCCAACATTCAGCCGAATCCGACAATTGAGAATGTTCAGGCAGGTGTGGAAGAATTCAAGGCAAGCGGCGCGGATGCGATTGTCGCGATCGGCGGCGGATCTTCCATGGATACTTCCAAGGCAATCGGCATTATCATTGCCAATCCGGAATTCGCGGATGTCAGAAGTCTGGAAGGCGTTGCGCCGACCAAGCATCCGAGTGTTCCCATTCTTGCCGTTCCGACCACAGCCGGAACCGCTGCGGAAGTTACCATCAACTATGTCATTACGGATGTTCAGAACAAGCGGAAGTTTGTCTGCGTTGATCCCCATGATATTCCGGTGATCGCATTTGTTGATCCGGAGATGATGAGTTCCATGCCGAAGGGCCTGACTGCCGCGACCGGTATGGATGCTCTGACACACGCAATTGAAGGCTATATCACAGCCGGTGCCTGGGAGCTTTCTGATATGTTCCATATCAAGGCGATCCAGCTGATTGCCAAGAATCTCCGTTCGGCTGTTGCCAATGAGCCGGCAGGACGTGAAGCGATGGCTCTGGCCCAGTATATTGCCGGTATGGGATTCTCCAATGTCGGCCTTGGCGTGGACCATTCCATGGCGCATACGCTCAGCGCGTACTACAACATGCCGCATGGCAAGGCCTGCGCGACTCTGCTTCCGACCGTCATGGCATTCAACGCGCCGGTAACCGGTGAGAAGTACCGTGATATCGCGGCAGCGTTTGATGTCGAAGGTGCTTACACCATGCCGATTGAAGAGGCAAGAGCTGCAGCTGTCGCGGCTGTGAAGAAGCTTGGTGAGGACGTTGGAATTGTCATGTCCCTCAAGGGAGTTGTCCCGATGGAGGATGTGGATCAGCTTTCCGCCGATGCCTTCAAGGATGCCTGCACACCGGGCAATCCGAGACCGGTATCTCCTGAAATCATCAAGGAACTCTACCTCAGCCTGATGTAAATTCATTCAAAGCATTTTCCTGAAATCATGAAGGAAGATGCTTTTTTTTGCGGCTGTTTGATTCCCTCAGAAAGAGAAAGAGTTGCCCGCTTCTGTTTCCTTTGCTAAAGTATTTTTATGCCTGTACAGAGTCAGAAAAAACCGGAACAGAAGAATCCGTTTTCACAGGACTGGGAAGAAAAAAAGAAGCAGTTCAGCCAGCAGAGCCAGAAAGTGGCAGCCTCTGCGGATGTGGGACTGAAAAAGTTTCTTATGATTCTCGGAGGGGTGACAGCCTGTATGATTTCCATGCTTGCGGGTGTATCCTTCCGCAACGAAAACACGCTGTTCCTTGAAAACCGTACCATGGAAGGATACCTGGCCCCGGAGGATTATATTCTTGTGGACAAAACAACCGGCCAGCCGGCCCAGAAGGTCCGCTCCATGCATCTGAAGCCCATGCATTCATGGGACGGTAACGGCATGATCACCAACCGCGGTATCGGCGAAGGCTCCACTTGGCAGGATGTCCTGGATGCCTATGGAGATGTACATATCACTTCCGTGACGTATTATCAGAACTATATCGACAACTATTCGGTGGATTACAGTGATGCGCTCCATGTGCGGGAGTCGATCCTGCTTGCGGATTTTGACCGGGAGTATGTGCAGACAGGCCAGTGTGATCCGGAACGGGATAAGATATTTCTGCATTTTGAACTGTATCATGACGGCCGCCATCTGTATTACTCCGAGAAGGAGCTGAATGAGGCGATTGACCGGTATTATGATAACCCGTTTCATTTTGATCCCGTCACACCTTACCCAAGAGATAATGATTTCGAACTTTCCTTCTCCCTTGTTCCCGAAGAGGGGGTGGAATATGTGGCGACTTATTATTACTGAAAAAAGAAAGATCTGATCCATTGAATACCGTCTGACCGGAAGGATTTCTTCCGGTTTTCATATGCGGAATGATACCGGAAACAGCCATTCGCTTTCATTTTTTCACTCGCTCCAAAGGTATCGCTCAGAAGTCATGAATATCATGATTTTCGGGATCTATAAAAGGGTATAGGATCCCTGTCCGAATTCTCTTCATGAACAGTTTTTCAATCGGAGCATCTTTAATGAAAAAAGAATTGCGGAAGACAGGTTATTTCGCTTGCAAACGATGGTGGGGTTGCCTATAATCATCTTGCTGAACGAGAATAGTTGGAAATGCAACTATTTATTTGAATAAAAAGGGGAGAACACTATGAACGTAATCAAGCGCAGCGGAGAAGAAGTCACATTTGACGCCTCCAAGATTGAAAATGCCGTGCGCAAGGCAAATGCCGCTACCGTAGAAACCAGCCAGATTTCCGAAGAACAGATCCGTCTGATCACGGACCGGGTTGTGGAAGCCTGTGAGAAACTGAAGAGAAGTCTTGCGGTCGAAGAGATTCAGGATATGGTTGAAACCGAGGTTATGGCTGAAAAAGCCTTCCAGCTCGCCCATAACTATATTACCTACCGGTATGAAAGAGCTCTGGTACGCAAGGCAAATACTACTGACAAACAGATTCTTTCCCTGATCGGCCGTTATAACGAAGAGGCCAAGCAGGAAAACTCCAATAAGAATCCGACTGTCAACAGCACCCAGCGGGACTATATGGCAGGAGAGGTCTCCAAGGATATCACCAGACGCTTCCTGCTTCCGCCGGATATTATCGATGCCCATGAGAAAGGAATCATTCATTTTCATGATGCCGATTATTTTGCTCAGCCGATGCATAACTGCTGCCTGGTCAATCTTGAGGACATGCTGCAGAACGGAACGGTGATCAGTGAGACCGCGATTGAAAAGCCGCACAGCTTTGCCACCGCATGCAATATCGCGACGCAGATTATTGCCCAGGTCGCTTCCAACCAGTATGGCGGCCAGACCATTACGCTGGCTCATCTTGCGCCGTTTGTCGAAGTCTCCCGGAAAAAGCACCGTCAGGCAGTAGCGGAGGAACTTGCCGCCGCAGGGATTGAAGTGGATAATGACCGGATCAATATGATCGCGGAAGAACGGGTCCGCAAGGAAATCAAGACCGGTGTACAGACCATGCAGTATCAGATTATTACCCTGATGACTACCAATGGTCAGGCTCCGTTTGTGACCGTGTTCATGTATCTGGACGAAGTGGAGGAAGGCCAGGTCAGAGATGACCTTGCCATCATCATTGAGGAGATGCTGAAGCAGCGGATTCTCGGCGTCAAAAATGAAAAGGGCGTTTATATCACGCCGGCGTTCCCGAAGCTGATCTATGCCCTGGATGAAGACAATATCCATGAAGACAGCAAATACTATTATCTGACGAAACTCGCTGCGGAATGCACCGCGAAGCGGATGGTACCGGACTATATTTCCGCAAAGATGATGAAGGAACTCAAGGGAGATGTCTATCCTTGCATGGGCTGCCGTTCCTTCCTGACACCGGACCGCTTTACCGATGCCGGCGTAGCCAATATTGCCAAGGCAAAGGATTACCATGAGGGAGTACATCGCTATTATGGCCGCTTCAATCAGGGGGTTGTCACCCTGAACCTTGTGGACATTGCCTGTTCCTCGAAAAAGGATATGGAGAGTTTCTGGAAGATTTTTGATGAGCGTCTTGAACTCTGCCACAGAGCACTGATGATCCGCCATAATCGGCTCAAGGGTACACCGAGTGACGTCGCGCCGATTCTCTGGCAGTATGGAGCGCTGGCAAGACTGGAAAAAGGCGAGGTCATTGACAAGCTTCTTTATGATGGATATTCCACCATCAGCCTTGGCTATGGCGGACTGTCCGAATGCGTCTATTACATGACTGGCAAATCGCATACCAGTGAAGAGGGAAGAAAGTTCGGTCTTGCCGTCATGCAGCATATGAATGACGCATGCTTGAAGTGGAAAAAGGAAAGCAATATTGACTTTTCAGTCTATGGAACCCCGATGGAAAGCACGACCTACAAGTTTGCCAAGTGCCTGCAGGAGCGCTTCGGAGTCATTCCGCATGTCACAGACAGGAACTATATTACCAACAGCTATCACATTCATGTGGCAGAGGAAATCAATGCCTTTGACAAACTGACTCAGGAAAGCGCGTTCCAGAAGCTTTCCCCGGGCGGAGCCATCTCGTATGTGGAAGTCCCGAACATGCAGAACAACATTCCGGCAGTTCTTGCGGTCATGAAGCATATCTACAATACGATCATGTATGCAGAGCTCAACACCAAGAGCGACTATTGTCAGAAATGCGGATATGACGGCGAAATAGAAATCAAGGAAGATGAAAATCACAAGCTGATCTGGAAGTGCCCGAACTGCGGCAACACCGATCAGAATACGATGAATGTTGCCAGAAGGACCTGTGGGTATATCGGAACCCAGTTCTGGAATCAGGGACGCACGCAGGAAATCAAGGAGCGTGTGCTTCATCTGTAATGAGCTCGAACTCTGAAAGACTCTCAGTCTCTGAGGGTCTTTCTTATTTCCGGAAAAAAATTCTTCCGGCAGTAAAAGGGTACAAGCGATTTGTTATTGATACAGGGCAATGAATCAGTTACTCAGATGCGGATGTCTGAAAGAACTGCAGATCCTTCCGGCTGGCCGCGGGATGACCTTTCTTCAGGAAATACTGTCTTGCCGCATCCGCTTCTTCCGCTGAGAGGCTTTCACCGCTGGAAGCCAGGACCACGCCTTTATTGCGGAAAACCGATCCTTTTATCTCAAGGCCCGCCGCCTGCAGGGCCAGCAGTTCAAAACTGGCTGGAGAAACACCTCCAAAGACAACGTCGAGCTGATCATCCTCAAGCAGTACTGTATTCTTCCGATCTTTCATGTTCCTTTCTCCTTTGTATTCGGCTCTGCAGGTTCAAGAGATACAACCTGAATAACCTGTTTTTCCATTCGTTTTATATACGTTATAACCACTGCTTTTCCCATGGACTGTTTTTTAGTTTTGAAGTTTTCGTTTATGCCAGCTCATGCGTGATATGATGAAAAACAAGGAGGACAGGCATGTCCTGGGCTGGAACATGAGTGAAAAATGGATTGAAATCATTGATGACGGGAATGCTGAGATTCCTGCGGATATCCTGAATCAGCCGGATCGGATCTGTTTCAGACTGGTCTATCTGAACCTTCTGAATAAAAGGAAATCGGTTGTGAGCGCGGCGCCGGGATACAGAATCGAGGACTGCCGCAATGCGATTGCGGAACAGGCCGAGGCACGCTGGTACCGGATTCTGCTGTTTCATGAAGATGGAATCACGGAGCTCAATTACAATACTACTTTTGGGAATTCCGGGATTCATGATGGGGAAGTCATCATGGTACGCCTGGAGGAAAAGTGAAGAAGAAAAGAACCTCGGTTGGATCTGAAGATGCACAGATCAATCTGGTTTTTCGTTGAATGATGAATGAGATTGAAGGAGTGTAAGGATGAGTTTTGCGGTATTTGCGGATGGCACAGCGAATCTTCCCGGAAGTCTTCTGGATGGGATCAGACTGCTTCCGAGTGAGTATACAGTGGATGGGAAACCCTGTGTTTATTATGGCGACATCGATCATTTCGATCCCCATGAATATTATGAAAAGCTGAGGAAGGGAACCGAGGTAAAGACCAGTCTTCTGAACACGGGCCTGTTTCTGTCTCATTTTGAACCGGTTGTGAAGGAAGGTACAGATATCGTCTATATCGCGATGAGTTCTCTCATCAGCGGCACCTTCAGCGCCGCACAGACCGCGGCTGCTTCTTTGATGGAGGAGTATCCGGACCGCCTGGTTCATATTGTTGACTCACATGGATGCGGATTCGGCAGCGGGATGCTTGCGCTGAAAGCAGCTGAACTGAGCAGAAACGGGGAATCCTGCCGCGAAGCGTCCAGAATACTGGATGCGCTTGTGCCGTACTGCTGCCAGTATTTTACGGTTGATGATCTGAATTTTCTCAGAAGAACCGGACGCCTCAGCGGGACAGCGGCTTTGGTCGGCACGGCTCTCAATATCAAACCGATCCTTTACGGGGACTTTGACGGTCATATTGTTTCCTGCGCAAACTGCCATGGACGGAAAAAGGCAGTTCACATGCTTGCGGAAAAATACAAAGAGAAACATCTGTCGGAATATCATCGGGTTTTTATTTCTCATGGGGACTGCCTGGAAGATGCGGAACATCTGAAGGCAATGATTCTTGAAATAACACCGGATGCGGAAATTGTTGTCTGTCCGCATGAGCCGTTTTCCGGTGCGCATGTGGGGCCGGGCATGCTTGGCCTGTTCTTCTATGGAAAAGAGCGCTGAACGGCTGAAACCACAGATAAATGACAATAACCGTGCTCTGACAGAACTGGGTTCTGTCGTTTCTTATCACGCTTTCAGAAAAGACGGAAGATCAGAATGCAGGTATGAATGCCAGGGTAGAAAGCAGGCAGAAACAGTGATCGGATTCATAAAATCCAGAACCCTTTACAGGTTGACATCTGTGGTTCTCTTTTTTTGTGGTATAATCTCCCCCGTTAAGAAGGAGACGATATATGGGTGGATTCTTTGCGGCTGCTTTGAAGGAAGACTGCATGTTCGATCTGTTTTACGGAACAGACTATCATTCTCATCTCGGTACACGCCGTGCCGGCATGGCCGTGTTTGGGGAAGACGGTTTCAATCGCGCGATTCATAATATCGAAAACGCACCGTTCCGCACCAAATTCACTTACGATGTGGTTGAGATGAAGGGGAATATGGGCATCGGCTGTATTTCCGACTATGATCCTCAGCCGCTGCTGGTCCGTTCGCATCATGGTACCTACGCAATTGTGACCATTGGAAAGATCAACAATACGGATCAGATCGTGGATGAAATCTTCAGCAATGCCAACAGTCACTTTCTTGAAATGTCCGGCGGCGAAATCAACAAAACAGAAATGGTCGCCGCTTTGATCAATCAAAAGGACAACATCATTGAAGGAATCCGTTTCGCCCAGAAGATGATTGATGGTTCGATGTCCATCATGATGCTGAGTGAAAAGGGAATCTACTGCGCTAGGGACGCGCTTGGAAGAACCCCGATTCATATCGGCGTCAAGCCGGAGGGATACTGCGCAAGCTTTGAATCCTTTGCGTATGAGAAGCTCGGCTACAGTGCATATAAAGAACTCGGCCCCGGAGAGATTGTCATTATCACGCCGGATTCCTGCACGGTTCTTTCCAAGCCTGGAAGCAAGAAGAAAATCTGTACCTTTCTTTGGACCTATTATGGCTATCCGCCCAGCCGGTATGAAGGTACAACAGTTGAAAAGATGCGGTATGACTGCGGAAAATTCATGGCTCAGAGGGATTCTCTGACCTCAGAGGATCTTGATATTGTGGCGGGTGTACCGGACAGCGGTATTGCCCACGCCATCGGCTATTCAAATGAAAGCCATATTCCTTATTCCCGTCCGTTTATCAAATATACTCCGACCTGGCCCCGTTCGTTCATGCCGACCATGCAGTCCAAACGGGATCTGATCGCGAAAATGAAGCTGATTCCGGTTGCGGAGCTGATTCAGAACAAACGGATGCTGCTGATCGATGATTCCATTGTCCGTGGTACCCAGCTGCGGGAGACAACAGAATTCCTGTATGAAAGCGGTGCCCGGGAGGTCCACGTACGCCCGGCCTGTCCGCCGATTCTCTTTGGCTGCAAGTATATCAACTTCTCCCGATCCACCAATGATATGGAGCTGATCGCCCGCCGCATCATTGCCCGTGAGGAAGGACAGGATGTGGAACGCGTCATTCTCGATGACTATGCCAATCCGGATTCCGACCGGTATCACAAGATGGTTGATCTGATGCGGAAAGAGATGAACTTCTCCTCGCTTGCGTTCAACCGCCTGGATGATATGATCCGGGCAACCGGTCTTACTGAGGATGAGGTCTGTACCTATTGCTGGAATGGAAAGGAATGAAAGAGGGTGCTTCGGCACTTTTTTCATGGAATTGGATACGCATCCTGCGCGTTTCTGATAGGATGATCAGAGAAAGAGGATACGAATGTATTACGGCACACTGAAAACTTATGATATCGCTGATGGAGAAGGGGTAAGAGTCACCCTGTTTGTCAGCGGCTGCACCAATGCCTGCCCGGGATGTTTTCAGCCCGAGACATGGGATTTTCATTACGGACAGGAATATACGGAAGAAACGGAAAAACAGATTCTTGAAGCCCTGGATAAGGAGTATATTCAGGGACTCACACTGCTGGGCGGCGAGCCCTTTGAACCGGCCAATCAGAAGGAACTTGTAAAGCTTTTAAGGAAGGTCCGCAGGGTATTCCCGGACAAGGATATCTGGAGCTATACGGGGTTTGTCTATGATCGGGATCTTGTGAAAGGCGGGAAGCGGTATACCGAAGATACGGATGAAATGCTTTCATATATTGATGTGCTTGTTGATGGACCGTTCCGTCAGGAGCTGCGGAATATTTCACTGAAGTTCCGGGGTTCTGAGAATCAGCGGGTGATTGATCTGAAAAAGAGCAGGGAAGCCGGCCGGGTTGTACTGTATCTTGACTGAGGGAAATACTATGAACGAGCAGCTGGACGCAATTCCAAGAGATATTGAAACACTGGTGTTTGAACGAAGCCTGCCGGATTTTAAGCGCCTGAAGGATTTCGGCTTTCAGGAAGAAAACGGCCGGTATGTGTGGTCCTGTTTTTTCCATGACGGGGAGTTTCAGGCATTTGTTTCCGTGGACAAGAGCGGAAAAGTCAGCGGCACTGTCCATGAAGTGGAAATGGGGGAGGAATACCTTCCGCTTCGGGTCGCAAGCCAGACCAGCGCGTTTGTTTCCACGATCCGTCAGGAATACTATGATCTTCTGATCTCGATCAAGGATCACTGCTTCATTGACCGGCTTTACGTCGGCGATCAGGCCTGCCGCATGCATGAATACCTTATGAAAACCTTCGGGGATCCGTATGATCATCCTTTTCAGAAGGATCCTTCCAGTGTGACCTACCGGGCTCCGTCCAATCAGAAGTGGTATGCGCTTGTCATGCGGATTGACTGCGGGAAGCTGGATGAAACGCGGCAGGACCGGTGTGAGATCGTCAATCTCAAGCAACCGGAATCAGAAATTGAAAAACTGGTATGCGAACCAGGCATCTATCCATGCTGGCATATGAACCGAAAAAACTGGGTGAGCATCATCCTGGATGATACCGTCAGTGACCGAAGGCTTTTCGCGCTTTTAAATAAAAGCCGTGAATTGGTCAATGGAAACGGCGCACCCAAGGCCCACAACGAATGGATCGTTCCGGCCAATCCGAAATACTATGATCTGACGAAGCACTTCCGGCTGAATCACATCTCGGAATGGAAACAGTCGGTGCGGGCGGCAGTCGGAGATACCGTTTATATCTATACAGCCGCGCCGTATTCGGCAATTCTCTACAAGACAGAGGTGGTGGAAACAGATATTCCAAATCACTACAGCGACCGGCATATTCACATGAACAGACTCATGAAGCTGAAAGTTCTGAAGATCTATCCGCCGGAGCTGTTGACCATGAAGGTACTCCGGGCATTCGGCGTGCGGTCCATGCAGGGCAGCAAGCGGGTTCCGCTTGAACTCAAGAAGGTGATTGACAGCCTGAACGATATTGAATGAAAAGGCCTCCGATGCGGAGGCCTGTGTTTTATTTTGGATGATACAGCTTTTTGAACTGGTAATGCGGATCAAAGGTCACATTGATGCCGAGCTTGCGATACATGTTGGCATCCTCAGCCGGCAGAATGACGGTGCTGTGCGCTTCCGAACCGCGCAGAGAATTCAGCTGCTTCATGGCCAGGGCACAGGTTTCATTGGTCTTTGCCACAATCGCAAGCGCAATCAGAAGTTCGTCGGTATGAAGTCTCGGGTTATGATTTCCGAGATTCTTGATCTTGAGATCCTGAATCGGTTTGACATAGGCAGGCTCAATCAGATGCTTGTTCTTGGAGATGCCGGCCATGGATTTAATGGCGTTGATGATGGCAGCGCTGCTTGGACCGAACAGAGAGGAGGTCTTGCCGGTAATGATCTTGCCGTTGGGCAGCTCAATCGCCATGGCGGGTGCGCCGGTTTCCTCCGCTTTTTTTCTTGCGACAACGACGCATTTCCTGTCTTCCGGAGAAATGTCCGCCTTGTTCATGAGAACCTGGATTTTTTCCACTGCGTCAATGCTTGCCTCTTCCCGCTTTGCCTCGACGACGGTGCGGTAATACCGTCGGATAATCTCCTGCTTGGAGGCCTCCTTGGCCGCTTCATCGTCAATGATGCAGTAGCCGAGCATATTGACGCCCATATCAGTCGGAGACTTGTACGGAGATTCATTCTGAATGGCTTCGAACAGGCGGTTGAGCACCGGGAAGATTTCAACGTCCCGGTTATAGTTGATCGCGGTGACGCCATAGGCATCAAGATGGAACGGATCAATCATATTGACATCGTTGAGATCCGCGGTGGCTGCTTCATAGGCGAGATTGACCGGATGGTTCAGCGGCAGATTCCAGACCGGGAAGGTCTCGAACTTCGCGTATCCGGAGCGGATGCCCTTGACACTGTCGTTGTAGAGCTGTGAGATGCAGGTGGCCATTTTTCCGGAACCGGGGCCGGGTGCTGTTACAACGACCAGCTGACGGGTAGTCTTGATGTGATCGTTTTTTCCAAGTCCCTCCGGGCTTACGATGTAATCGACGTTGGTGGGATATCCTGGAATCGGGTAGTGAAGATAGGAACGGATTCCCTCAGCCTTCAGCTGCCGGCGGAACGCGTCCGCGGCGGGCTGATGCGCATACTGCGTAATGACAACAGAGCCGACATACAGATTGAGAGCCTTCAGGGCATCCACAATCCGAAGCAGTTCCTGATCATAGGAAATGCCGTTGTCGCCGCGCATCTTTGTGTGCTCGATATTGTTTGCGTTAATACAGATAATGATTTCGACTTTATCCCTGAGCTCTGTCAGAAGACGGATCTTATTGTTCGGCTCATAACCGGGAAGCACCCGGGCCGCGTGATAGTCTTCAAACATCTTGCCGCCGAATTCAAGATACAGTTTTCCTTCGAACATGCTGATGCGTTCGAGAATCTTGTCTCTTTGAAGAGCCAGATACTGATCAGAATCAAATGCGATCGCTGTCATATTTCACCTCCATACCCTCGGATAGTATATCAAAATATGAAATACTGAAAAGCATTTTTCTTGTATCGGATCGTTACGGAAATCTTTGGTAAGATGAATAAAAGAAACAAAAGCCAAACGTCAGGAAACGGAGTTTTGAACATGCATTTTGTAAAGGCGAAAGGAATTCTGAACGGAAGAAGCGGGTTTCTGGGAATGAATGTTTACCGGGGATGCGCGCATGGCTGTATTTACTGTGACAGCCGCAGTGCCTGCTATCGGTTTTCGCATGCCTTTGAGGATATTGAGGTCAAGGAGAACGCCCCGCAGCTTTTGGAGAGAGAACTGGCGGGACGGAAGAAAAAATGCATGATCGGTACCGGCTCCATGTCGGATCCTTATTTGCCGTGTGAAACGGATCTGCGTCTTACAAGAAGGTGTCTTCAGGTGATAAGGAATCATGGCTTCGGAGCGACGGTACTGACCAAGTCAGACAGGATCCTTGAGGATCTTGATCTTCTTGAGGAGATTCATCGGAAAACCCGGTGTGTTGTTCAGATCACGCTGACTGCCTCTGATGATCGTCTAGCGAAAAAAACAGAACCAGGTGTATGTCCGACCAGCCGCCGCATTGAAGTGCTGCGGATCATGAAGGACCGGGGAATACCGACCGTTGTCTGGATGACACCGATTCTTCCGTTTATCACGGATACAAGTGAAAACATCGAAGCGCTGCTTCAGGCATGTGCTGAAACGGGAGTAAAGGGAATCATGTGCTTCAATATGGGAATGACGCTGCGGGAAGGCTGCAGGGAATACTATTATGCCGCCCTGGACCGTCTGTTTCCCGGAATGAAGGAGAACTATATTCGAACGTATGGAAATTCCTATGAACTGATCAGTCCGGACAATGAAGCCTTGATGGCTTTCTTTCACAGATTCTGCCAGGCAAATGACATTCTTCATACACCGCAGGAGGTATTCCGTTTTCTCGGTGAGTTTCCTCAGCCCTATGAACAGCTTTCTCTGTTCTGACGGGATGAAGCGTTCCGCCGTCTTTCCCGCCGCATGCGGTTGACGTTTCTTGCGTAATCACCGCTGGAAATCAGTTCATACAGGATCAGCTGGGAAAAAGTTGAAACCGTGCAGGAGTAGAATCCTGCTTTTTCTTCGAACGCGGACAGAAGATGCACTGGCAGAATCATGTATCCAATGCGGATGGAAGGGGCGATCGTGGTGGAAAAGGTGCTCAGGTAGATGACACAGTCCCCGTTTGAAAGAGCCAGCAGGGTATCCGCCGGTTTGCCGGAAAGCGTAAACTCACTGTCATAGTCATCTTCAATGATCATGGCCTTCCGTTTTCTGGCCCAGGCAATATATTCCCGCCGCTTGGAGGCATCCGCACTGATGCCGGTTGGAAAGCTGCGGAAGGGCGTAATATGAAGAACATCGGCCCGGGTCCGCTTCAGTTCACCGCTCAGAATTCCGTTGTTTCCAAGTTTCAGAAGATCGATTTTCACATCATTTGCTTCATAGATTCTGCGGATCATCTGATAGGAAGGATTTTCAATTCCATAGGTCAGATTCCGTCCGAGCGTCTGAACAATCAGTCCGTAAAGATATTCGGCGCCGCTTCCGATAATGATCTGCCGGGGGGATACCGAGATGCCGCGGGAGGTAAACAGATAGGAAGCGATGGCTTCCTGCAGCATCAGGAGTCCGCAGGGGGGACTTTTTTTCAGAATCTCCTCCTGATAATCGGAAAGAACTCTGCGGATTGTGCGGGAAATCACGGAATAGGGAAAGGAAGACTTCGGAGCGGTATATTCCACCGGATTCAGAAAGTGTTCCTCGTTGACCGGCAGAACATCTTCTCTTCGATAGCTTACAAAACTTCCCGATCGCTCCTTTGGTTCGATATATCCTTCTTCTTCCAGAAGAGCCAGGGCGTGCTCTACGGTAATCAGAGACAGATCAAATTCGGAAGCGAGAGTCCGTTTGGAAGGCAGACGGGTTTCGTATGGAAACACACCGTCGATGATGGCAGTACGCAGCTGCTCGTAGAGTATCAGATACGCTGGCTTGTTGTTTTTCATCTGGTCTTATTAAAAACCTCCCTTCTGGTACTTAAAATAATACCACGATGCGTCTATCATAGGGATAATCCCTAAAAGGAGGATTCTGATACGTAACCGGCTGATGGACGGTCTCTTCGCTGAAACAGTCCTTATATCAAAAGCAGTCCGCTCGCATGAGCAAACCTGGTATCAGAGAAAGCAGTGCTTCGGACAGCGGAAAGATTCTGATCCATGCACTGAATCATAAATGAAAGGAGAATGGCAGATCCTTGCAAGGGCAGTCCTGTGAGTTAATCTGCCGGTAAAAAAGTCATGACAGTACAGAGAACCGCATCCACTCATACTGCCGGGAGCAGTACCGTCAAACGAATCGCCCTTACGGCAATTCTGACCGGAATGAATATCGCGCTTTCCAGTTTCGGGATTCCGGTTCCCGGCGGCCACATCTATCTCAATGATGTCATTATTGTTGCGGCGGCTTTGATCCTTGGGCCAAGAGATGCCTTCATTGTCGGAGGGATCGGCGCATTTCTGGGCGATCTGTTCTTCTATCCGACCCCGATGTTTGTTTCGCTTGTGACGCATGGGCTGCAGGCCGCAGTGATTTCTCTGCTTGTCGGGAAAGTATTCCGGAAGGATTCCATTGGCTCCGCGTTTCTGGCAGCCGCCATCGGAGCGGTGATCAATGTGGTCGGCTATACACTTGGAAGAGCATTTATCTATGCGACTCCGGAAGCCGCATCGCTCAAGCTGCCGTTTCAGATTCTGCAGGCCGGACTCGGTTCTGTCGCGGGTGTGCTTCTGATCTATCGCTTCGGTCTGAAGGAACAGGCGGAAAAGATTCTGAATCATTGAGTGTATTTTCTTTTTCATGGCGTACAATGAACCCATGAGAAAAGCACTGATGATCGGTTCGACGGTGGCCGATATACTGATCCGCGTGGATCATCTGCCGTCCCTTGAAGAAGATGTCAATCCGCTGGGACAGACCATTTCCCTGGGCGGATGCTGTTACAATGTTTCTCATATGCTTGAACTGACACATGTGCCGTATACTCTGTTTTCGCCTGTCGGAAATGGAATCTACGGTACTTTTGTAAGGAATGCGCTGGCAGGTCAGGGAATTGAACCGCTGCTTTCCAGCAATGAGGACAACGGATGCTGTTACTGTATCGTGGATAAGGACGGCAACCGTACCTTTCTCGCGGTTCATGGGGCCGAATACCGGTTTGAACCGGAATGGTTTGATGCCATTGATTCCGATGCCTATACCGATGTCTATGTGTGCGGTCTTGAAATAGAGGAACCGACAGGTGTTCATATTGTCCGCTTTCTGAAGAACCAGAGCCATATGAATATCTTCTTTGCGCCAAGTGCCAGGATCATGCACATACAGAAGGACCGCATGGAGACGATTATGGACTGTCATCCGATTGTTCATGTCAACCGCCGTGAAGCGGAATGGTACCTTCAGGATCGGGGAATGATGAAGAAGACCGATAAAGCTGAACTTTCCGCGCTGGCAGAGAAACTGTTTCAGCGTACCGGAAATACCGCCATCGTGACAGACGGGAAGAACGGTGCCGCCGCGTTTGATGGAATCCGCTGCTGTTATGAACCGGCATATGAGCTCGAGGCCGTGGATGGCACCGGGGCGGGCGACAGTCACATTGGAACCATCATGTCCTGCCTCATGCGGGGAAAGGATCTTGAATACGCCATGAAATGGGCGAATCGGATTGCTGCCGGAGTGGTATCTGTTACCGGAGCGGTTCTCAGCAGGGAGAAATATGAAGACATCCTCAAAAAATAAAATTCAGCCGCCGTTGATCAGGCCAACAGAATCATATGAGGGAAAAGGTCTGCCGTTAGACTGTACGGGACTGAAACTGCAAGACCTTCCGCTTGATCTTTCGGAATCCATGCAGATCCGGGAATGCCATCTGGAGGGATGTGAGCTGAGGGGAAACGGCACCCGTTCTGATTTCATGGACGTGCTGTTTGAACACTGTGATCTTTCCAACGCGGTTCTTTTCCGTTCCTCCTTCCGGCGGGTCCGTTTTGAAAAGTGCCGTCTGATCGGCTGTGATTTTTCGGAAAGCGCCATGCAGGATTTTGAAGTCATTGACAGTGCCGCCTTGCTGTCCAACTGGAATGCTTCTGTTATGAAACATGCTGCGATCCGGAATACGCAGCTTGCGGAAGCCTCCTTTTCTTCCTTGAAACATCAGAAGCTGCTGCTGGAACACTGTGATCTGACCAAGGCTGATTTCTTTAAGACCGATCTGAACGGTCTGGACTTTTCCAGTGATGAGATCCAGGGAATTGTTCTTGATCCGGATCACATCAAAGGAGTGACGGTCACTTCCGTGCAGGCATTGATGCTGGCAGGGCTGCTGGGGGTTTTGATAAAGGACTGAAATGGCCGCGGAAGTGCTGCCATTTTTTTTGCATTTTGAAATGGCAATGATTTCCTATAATACATGCAGGAATGAAAGTGGAAAGGAGAGAATGCATGCCGGAATTCAAAGCGTATGCGGTTGCGGAATCTGGGGATGAAGCAGCGCCTGAAACGATCATTGAAACCAGGACTGTTATTGAAAGGACAGGAGATCATTTCGTGGAATATCACGCCGAAATCACAAACAACGGGGAACAGCCGGTTTTTCTGAAGAAGGCGGTTCTGTTTGAAACATCCACTCTCGAAGACTTTGCGATCGGAATGCCGCCGTATAAGGTGTTCCGAAGCGGCCGTCATAAAAATGACATGCCCGGTGTATTTGAAAGCGGTTCTGAAGATGAGCGGCTGGAGGATGTATCGCTTACGGTCACGGAATCCGGAGATGACGTGGAACGGAATGAAAACAGACAGGTCATCAGTGATCATCTGACTCTGATTCAGGGTGAAGGCGGCAGAATCCTTGCCATCACCTTTCTGAGCTGCCGGGATCAGCTGGTACAGACCTGCATCTCTTTGAACGGGGATGCTGAGATTTCCTCTCTTCATTCGGAAACCCTGTTTGGAATCCGGCTTGATCCTCATCAGACCGTTTCTACGGAATCCATCCGGATCGCGGCTGTTTATGATGCGGAAAGGGAAGTGAATGAATTCGCAGAGCGAAGAGCGTTACGCTATGGCGCAAGAAACCGCCGTCATCCTGTTGTTTTCTGCACATGGTATTACTACGGCCTTACGGTTTCGTATGAAGATGTCAGAACCTGTCTGTCCATCATCCGCGCAAGAAATCTTCCATATGAAGTGTTCCAGGTGGATGAGGGATGGGAAGTCACGCTTGGAGAATATGAACCGAATGATCGGTTTCCAATTACCATGAAACAGATCGCGGAAGAGATTCGGGAAGCCGGACTGATTCCAGGCATCTGGTCCAGTCCGTTTGTGGCTCATTCATCCGCATCCATCTGGAAAACCCACCCGGAATGGATACTGAAGGACAGACAAGGAAAGCCCTGTCTTTTCGCAATGAATGACACGGTCTACTATGTTTTTGATATTACGGATCCGACGGTGGATGACTATTTCCGAAAGCTCTATCATCGATTTACCAGTGAATGGGGCTATGCATATCACAAGCTTGACTTTACAAGAGCTCCGGTGATTTTTGAAAACGCACTGTATCATGATCCGACGGTCACGCTGGCTCAGGCATACTTCCGGGCTGTTTCCGCGATTCGTGAAGGAATGGGGGAGGAAGCTTTTTTCCTGATGTGCGGCGGGCTTTATGATCCGGTGATCGGTCTTGTGGACGCGCAGAGAACCGGAGCGGATGTGCTTTCCATGTGGAGTTCCTCCATTAACAAAGGCGGGAAGACCGCCCCGTATACGATCCGCCAGAGTATGTACCGCTGGTATATGAATGCATGGTGGGCCAATGATCCCGACGCGCTGATGATACGCAGAAACCCGGTTATGGAAAGAAATCTCAGACTGACTCTTGGACTTCTGAATGACGATGAGGTCAGAACAGAACTGGTCAATCAGTTTGCCGGCGGCGGGATCATGTGCCAGACCGAACCGCTCGATCGGATCAGTGACAGCCGGCTGCTGGAAATCCGGCATATTCTGCCGGTTTTGGATCGAACGGTGAGACCCTTGAACTGGTTTTCGAAAGAGCGGTTTCCTTTCATGATGGATGTGTGGATTCGTAAGTCCGATGTGCATTGTGTCTGTCTGATTAACTGGTCTGATACAGATGAAAAGGCAGCGGAACTCGATCTTTCCATGCTTTCTCTTGAGGAAGGAAAATACGCTGTCTGCGGATTCTATTCCGGTCTTTTCCAGCTTCATGTGGAAGCAAATGAAACGGTCCGGTTTGGAACCATCCCGCCGCATGGGGCGGAAGTGATCAAGGTGGAGCGGATGGAGGACCGACCGGTTGTTGTCGCTTCCAGCGGGCATTATGCAATGGGAGCGGAACTGCGCTGTCTGATGATTGAGGAAGGAATGCTTCATGTCGTCCTTGACATGGCTCTGCCGATTGACACAGAGTATCAGATCCTTCTGCCGGAGCCATGGCGGTACAGGGGCGAGCAGATCGTGCGTGTTCATCTGAATCCGGAAAACAGAGAATGCAGGTTCCGGCTGCTGGAATCATAAAGGAGATAACGCGATGTTTCATGAATTTGAAGTGCAGCTTCCCAGCATACCCGATCGGGAATTTGATCTGAGAAGCTTCGGAGCGGTTTCCGGAGGAACCGTCTCCAATACGGAGGCGTTCCGGAAAGCGGTGGCTGCGGCCAGTGAAAACGGCGGAAGAATCATTGTGCCGGATGGCATCTGGCTGAGCGGACCGATTGAGCTGCGATCCAATGTGGAACTGCATCTTTCAGACAATTCCCTGATTCTGTTTTCCAAAAACATGGAAGAGTATCCGCTGGTGATTACGGACTTTGAAGGGATCCGGCGGATCCGGACGGTTTCCATGCTGTATGCCCATCACGCGGAGAATATCGCAGTTACCGGAAACGGAACGATTGACGGCAATGGTCATATGTGGCGGCCAGTCAAACAGTTCAAGCTGACAGAGCGCCAGTGGAATCATCTTCTGAAGCTCTCTTCTGATACTGTGATTGAAAGCAGTGAGGGCGGGATCTGGGTGCCTTCGGCATCCATTCTTGAGGGTCGTTATGCAGGGGAAGTTCTTCCGAAGTCGGATACGGATGAACAGGCGCTGATGGCCGCAAAGCCATACTGGGATTTCTACCGTCCGGTGATGGTCAGTTTCCGACACTGTCAGAAGGTTCTTCTCCAGGGAGTCCATCTGCGGAATTCTCCGGCCTGGAACCTGCATCCGTATTTCTGTGAGGATTTTACGGCAGCTCATGTTTCAATACACAACCCGTACTGGGCACAGAACGGTGACGGAATTGATGTGGATTCCTGCAGCAGGGTGCACATTCATCATTGCGATCTTGAGACCGGGGATGATGGAATCTGCCTGAAATCCGGAAAGGACAAAGAAGCCAGAGCCATTTCCGGCCCATGCGAGAATGTTCTGATTCATCATTGCTCTGTCGGGCAGAGCCATGGTGGATTTGTAGTTGGATCAGAAATGTCACGGGGAATCAGAAATGTGCTCGTAAGGGACTGTACCTTCATTGATTCCGATGTCGGCATCCGCTTCAAAAGTGCCATTGGCCGGGGCGGGACGGTGGAAAATATCACGATGCGGAATATTCATATGGTAAACATCCGCAATGAAGCGATTGTTCTGTCCATGGATTATGTCCATAATCAGATGGATCAGAACGATCCGGTCAGAATAACCGCTGACCCCCAGGATATTCCGGTTTTCCAGGACATCCATTTTGAACACTGTGTCTGTCCGGATCACAATGCAGTGATCAGAATAGAGCCGCTAAAAGACTGGCCTGATTCCATTCATGATGTGGTTTTCAAAGACTGCATTCCAGGGAATCACAGCTGCTGAGAAAAAACAGAGATACCGACGGAATTCATAAACAGACGGACCTTCTGTTGTTTCCTTTCTAACGCTTCTCCATGAAGAAAAAGCAGGAAGGAAAACAGATCCATCATCACACAGAAGACTGTCTCTCTTTCAGAGAGCGCATGGATTATTCTTTTGCATTACGCATGGAATCGTCTAGAATAAACAATAGAAACTGAAATAGGGGGAACACCTTTGGAAAAAACCAGAACGATTGTATTTGAGGAGATGACTCCTCTGCAGGCAATGTCGATGGCCGGCACCTCCGACCGCAACCTGATTGTCCTTGAGGAATGCTTCGGCAAGGAGATTACTTTCCGTGACAATACCTTTACGATCCGGGAGTGCGGCGAGGAAACCTATCAGCAGATACAGGAGGTACTCGCGGCATTATATGAGGTGGCAAGGAAGAATCAGGTTGTATCCGAGCAGGATGTAATCTATGCCTGCCGTCTTGTCACAAGAAATGAAAAGATCCATTTTGATGATTATTCTCAGACGGTGATCGGACGTACGCTGACCGGCAAGGCGATTGCTCCAAAGACAAAGGGGCAGTATGACTTTGTCAAGGCAATGGAGAACAGCTCCGTGGTTTTTGCGATTGGTCCGGCCGGTACCGGAAAGACCTTCCTGGCTGTGATCAAGGCAGTGTCTGAACTTAAAAAGGGCAATGTGAAACGGATTGTTCTCACCCGGCCTGCCGTTGAAGCCGGCGAAAATCTCGGTTTTCTGCCTGGAGACATGAAGGAAAAGGTCGATCCGTATCTGACACCGCTGTATGATGCGCTTCATGACATGCTGGGGGTGGAGAAAACGGAATCCCTGATTGAAAAGGGAACGATTGAAATTGCTCCGTTAGCCTATATGCGCGGCCGTACGCTGGATGATTCCTTTGTGATTCTGGATGAGGCTCAGAATACCACCGGTGCCCAGATGAAGATGTTTCTGACCCGGCTTGGCTTTCATTCGCGCATGGTCATTACCGGGGATGTTACCCAGATGGATCTGAAAAAAGGAGAGGAGTCCGGTCTTATTCAGGCATCCTCCATCCTCCGCGGCATTGATGAGATTTCCATTCTTGAGCTCACCAGTGATGATGTGGTCCGTCATCCGCTGGTCCAGAAGATCATTGAGCGATACAGTCAGAAATAAAAATCCGGAAGATGTCTTCCGGAAACAACTGAAGCATGGACTCCGTCAGAAAGCGGGGTCTTTTTTTCCGCGTGCGCCTTCAGGCTTCGGGCTTCATGCCGCAGCGCTTATCAGCGATCACGGCGAGAATCACACCGATCAATGAAAAGACAGCAGAAGAAGCCAGCACCGGAACCAGACCGAAGGAATCGTAGATCACTCCGAAAATCACATTGGACACAATGGAACAGACCATCTGAGCCGAAGCCATCATTGCCTGTCCGGTAATGGCATCCTCGGGATGAATCATGCGGTCCGTCACATAGACAACCGCGGGTGCCATGATGGCATAGGAAACACAGGACATTGCCGTAACACCCAGAACCCCCGCCGGACTGGCAAGAAAAATATACAGTGCTGCCCGGAGAGTGAATCCGATAGCTCCGATGATGATAAGACGGGTGACGGATAACCGTTTCAGAAGGGCTGTAAAAAAGAAAATCATCGGAATTTCAAAGACCGCTCCGACGGCACCCGCGGTTCCAAGCATGGCGCTGTTTCCGCCCGCACGTTCCACAATCTGAAGCAGGTAGGCATTGACCATGTTGAAGGTAAACATGATGAAGAATACCGCTGTCAGAAGCAGAGGAAAGTTGGGATACTTTTTCCAGATCGGAAGGGAACTGCGGGCTTTTTGATGTTCAATGGAGGCAAGCAGTGCATCCCGCCGCTGTTCCTTGGTAAGCGCGGAGAGGGATTGAGGCGGTTCGCTCATGCGGGGAAGCAGAATGCAGATGACACTGATCAGAAACATGAACAGGGAACAGCAGACCGGTATGATGACAAGTCCGATCCCGCTGATCATCTGACCGAGCACATAGGCGGCGATGGCATAGGACAGGGAGCCGAATGCCCGGATTTTCCCGAAGTTGACCTCAATGCCATAGCGCTGATAGTAGAACGGGGACGCGAAAATCAGCGGTCCCATGCACTGCACGATCACAGAAACCAGGACAAACAGGATACAGGATTCGGTTTTTCCCCTCAGAAAGATCATCAGAATGGAGAAAATGATGCCGAAACCGCCCAGTACGAACAGCTGTTTTTTCCAGTCAAAAAACGGTGAGGAGTCGGAGATCCGCCCCAGCAGCGGCTGAAAAAACGCGGCCCCGGCCGAGTAAACGGCAATCAGGATGCCGACAAAACCAGGGGTACAGCCTGCCCCGACCAGATATGCCATGAAATAGCCCAGTGAAGCAGCCATGATCACGTAATAGACAATCATCATTGCACTGCTCAGAATCTGTATCTTTCTCGCGCGGTCTGTGTTCATTTGCTCCTCCTTGCCAATCTAAAGGGATGTATCATCATTTTAACGGTTTCTTTCAGAAAGAAATCCCTGAACGATCATCTTCTGACTTATTCATAGCGAAATCTGATCAATTCAGTATAATGGATGCAGATATGGAAATTACAGTATATAACCGAACCAGCCGGAATATGGATGAGTATACCGGGCTGTTTCAGAAAATCGCGGAACGGGCGGAAGAAGTGCTGGATCTTGCAAAGGACCAGATCATTTCGGTTACTTTTGTGCGTTCCCGCACGATTCACACAATCAACCGGGATTATCGCGGCATTGACCGTCCGACCGATGTGATCAGCTTCGCTGCCAGGGATGAAAGTACCGGATTTGAGACGGAAGAAGAAATGAAGGATCTTGGCGATCTTTTCATCAACATCGATTACGCATCCCGCCAGGCAAAAGAGTACGGGCATTCCTTTGAACGGGAGATCTCTTTTCTGTTTACGCATGGTCTTCTGCACTGTCTTGGCTATGATCATATGACAGAGGAGGAAGAGAAGAAAATGTTTGCCCTGCAGGATACGATTCTTGATCCGATCATCCGGAGGGAGAGACCATGAAGAAAAAATTCGGGCCTGCTTTCAATGGGCTGAAGGAAGGATTCATGCATGAAGCCGTGCGTCTGCAGATGATCCTGGGCGCTGTGGCGGTCATTGCCGGTTTCGTGCTCCACCTTTCCTATACGGAATGGCTGATCTTCATTCTCTGCATCGGGATGGTGATTACCACAGAAATGCTCAATACGGCCATTGAATTCATCGGCAGCTATCTGAGCAGGATCTATGATCCGAAAATCAAGCGGATCAAGGATATCGCGGCAGGTGCGGTTCTGACGGCATCCATAACGGCGCTGACTGCCGCTGTTGTTATTCTGGTTCACCATATTGTCGGAGGATAGGAAAATGACGAAAGAAGAACTGATTCAGCATGCCTTCCAGGCACTCCGCCATGCGTATGTCCCTTATTCTCATTATTCTGTCGGAGCGGCGGTGCTGACAAAAGATGGTACCGTGATTCCCGGCTGCAATATTGAAAACGCCAGCTATCCGGCCGGCGTCTGTGCCGAGCGATGCGCTCTGCATAACGCCTATGCTCAGGGATATCAGAAGGATGATATCGCCGCGCTTGCTGTTGTGACGGAAGGAAATACGGTTGCCGGACCCTGTGGGATCTGCCGTCAGGTGATCAGTGAGCTGATGCATGGAGACACACCGATTTATCTTGCCAACCGCAGGGAGATCAGGGAAACCACCATTGATGAACTTGTGCCGATGCGGTTTGGACCGGAGGATCTTGCATGAGATCCGGATTTGTGGCCCTGGCCGGACGCCCGAATGCCGGCAAGAGTACCCTCATCAACGCCCTGGTCAATGAAAAGATCGCGATTGTTTCTCCCAAGCCGCAGACAACCCGGAGTGAAATCCGCGGCATCGTCAATACCGAGGATGCCCAGATTGTCTTTACGGATACACCCGGGATCCACAAGGCAAGACACCGTCTTGAAACACGGATGAACAAGGAAGCGGCCTCTGTGATTCAGGGGGTAGATGTCATCTATCTGGTGACGGATGGAACCAAGCCGTACGGAAGCGGAGATGAATATGTTCTGACCATTGTAAAAAATGCCGGGCTTCCGGTATTTCTCATATTCAACAAGATTGACTGTCTTTCCAAGGAAGAGGTTCTCAGAAACCTGGAAAGCTGGCAGTCCCGGTTTTCCTTTCAGGAGTTTTTCCCGGTCTCCGCTTTGAAACAGAAGAATTTTGATGATCTTCTGAACACTACCATATCGTATCTTCCGGAAGGAGAAGCAATGTATCCAAGGACTGTGATCAATGACAGCCCGGAAAATTTCCGCATTGCCGAAATCATCCGTGAGAAGATTCTTTACTGCACGGAGGAAGAAGTCCCTCATGCCAGTGCCGTCATTATCGAAAACAAGGAATTCACAAAGGATGGATGTGATATCCATGCCATGATTCTGGTTGAGAAGCCGGGTCAGAAGGCGATTGTGATCGGCAGACAGGGAATGATGCTCAAAAAGATCGGAATCGCCGCGCGAAAGGAAATCGAAGCGTTTCTGGACTGCCATGTCCGCCTGCATCTGTTTGTACGGGTAGAAAAGGACTGGCGGGATATTGACAGCCGTATTACCCAGTACGGCTATGGACATATCGATGAATGAAAAGACTGAAGGACTGGTTCTGAAGGAACTGGATTACAGGGAGAATTCGATCATTCTTACGGTTCTGAGCAGAGAGTACGGCCGGCTTTCCTTCATCGTGCAGGGAGCCCGCAGGATGACCTCGAAAAACCGGGCGGGAACTCTGCCGTATACCCGCAATGAATATCAGTTTGACTATAAGGAAGGTCGGAATATTTTCCGTCTGAAAACCGCCGTTTCGCTTGAACTGTTCCGGTGGGTTCATGAGGATCTCAACGCCTCCTGTGCAGCCGCAGTGCTCGCGGAACTGCTGGATGCGTTTGCAAACGATGACGCAGACAGGGATACGGCCGAGTTTCAGTATGAGCTGTATCTTGAAGCGCTGAAGATGCTGAATGAAAAACGTCCGGCGGATCTTGTGCTTGCGGTCAGCGTCAGTCAGCTCATGAAGAAGGAAGGGATCGCGCCTTATGTGGATGGCTGTGTGCTCTGCGGCAGTTCACAGGTTTCCGCGGTTTCTGTATCCGAAGGAGGTTTTCTCTGTCCGAAGTGTGTACTGAAATCTTCTGGCAGACAGCTTCCTTCCGATTCCCTGCAGCGGTTCCGTCTTGTCTCCAAGGCAGAACAGCGGCACATGCCGCTGCTTGCGGACCGCATGGATACGTGTCTGCAGGAGCTTTCGATTCTGATTGAAATGATCCGTCTTCATACCGGACTGCCGGTTCGCAGTTATAACCTGTTTCAGCGTCTGTTCCGCCAGTGATTTAAAAATTTCATGCATGAATGTGCGAGTCCGGTTATAATTCGTACGAAAGGGCATTATGTGCATTCTGATGGATTTGAGTGATGAAACAGGTGACATTTTATTATTGCCGGCATGGAGAAACGATGTTTCAGGCGGCCGGCCGGATGGAAGGCTGGTGTGACAGCCCGTTAACAGACAGAGGAAGGGAACAGATGCGCAGTGCCGCCCGGCATCTTCGTTCCGTGCCGTTTAATTCGGCTTATCTTTCTTCGGATGAAAGATGCCGGGACAGTTTCGATTTGATCAAAGATGAACGGAAGATTCCATGGGCGGCCACCAAGTCTTTGAAGGAAGTATTCTTCGGTTCACTGGAAGGAGCAGAGATCTCTGCGCATGCAGGCGAGATCCATGAAATCAGGACCGGAAGCCGGGACTGGAGTCCTTATGGCGGAGAAAGCAGAGAGGATATCGAGAACCGGATCCGGAATACGTTTCAGAGGATCTATGAAAATTCCAGCGACATGGACCGCATTCTTTTGGTCAGCGGCGGAGAGCTGTTCGTTGATCTTCTGACTGTACTGTTCAAAATCCCTTATGAGCGGCTTCTGAAAGCGGCGAGACTGGATGAAGAGGGAGAAGTGGTTATCGCGGCTGGCGTGGCGGGAACCTTTATCTGCCGGGAAGGAATATGGGAAATCCTGAACCTGAAAGGGTATGATACATCGATCCTGAAACAGCTGCGTTCGATTCCGGACGGGCTGATTCTGAATGGAATGATTCGCCGGGATTCGGATTCCTGAGCGCTGCAGCAGAAAAAACAACCGGTCACACAGCGGATCCGGGGAGTGGAAAACCGGTTTTTTTTGCATTGAATGAAGGGTTTAAAAGTGCTATACTTCCAATACTGTATATAAATGGGGAAGGGAATATTACGCACTTTTATGGAAAAGACCTTTGACAAAATTGTATCACATGCCAAGAATACCGGCTTTGTTTTTCAGGGTTCTGAAATCTATGGCGGCCTGAGCAATACATGGGATTTCGGGCCTTACGGTGTTCTTTTAAAAGACCATATCAAACGTGCCTGGCAGAAGAAATTCATTCAGGAGGATCCCAACAACGTAGAAATACAGGCGGCGATTCTGATGAACCCGAAAGTCTGGGAAGCAAGCGGTCATCTGAAGGGATTTTCCGATCCGCTGATGGACTGCCGCAACTGCAAGACCCGTCATCGCGCCGATCAGCTGATTGAAAAGGCGACCGAAGGAAAGGTGACATGCGAGGGATGGTCCAATGAACAGATGGAAGCCTATATCCGTGACAACGGGATTGCCTGCCCGGACTGCGGAAGTCATGACTTCACTCCGATCCGTCAGTTCAATCTGATGTTCAAGACCTTCCAGGGGACAACCGAAGACGGAAAGTCGACAATCTATCTGAGACCGGAGACTGCTCAGGGCATGTTCGTTGATTTCAAGAATGTCGCCCGTGCCTACCGTAAGAAGCTTCCGTTTGGAATCGGTCAGATCGGCAAGAGCTTCCGCAATGAGATCACACCGGGCAACTTCATCTTCCGTACCCGTGAGTTTGAGCAGATGGAAATGGAATTCTTCTGCCGCCCCGGGACAGATGATGAGTGGTTCCCGTACTGGCGTAAATTCTGCATGGACTGGATTCTTTCTCTCGGCGGAAATCCTGAGAATCTCCGTTTCCGTGATCATACCAAGGAAGAACTGTCCTTCTATTCCAAAGGCACTACGGATATTGAGTATAAATTCCCATGGGGATGGGGCGAACTCTGGGGCATTGCGGACCGTACCGATTATGACCTGACCCAGCATCAGAATACATCCGGAAAGGATATGAGCTATCTTGACCCGGTAACCAACGAAAAATATATTCCCTATGTCGTAGAACCGGCAGTGGGTGTGGAAAGACTGTTCTTCATGTTCTTCACGGATGCCTATGATGAGGAAACCCTTGTCAAGGAAGACGGCACCACGGATACCCGCGTCGTAATGCATTTCTCTCCGGTTCTCGCACCGGTTACCGTTGCCGTGCTGCCGCTGGTTAAAAAGCGTCATGCGGAAGCGGCACTGAATCTTCGGAAGGAACTGTCCTATGACTTCGCAACCGAATACGATGAAAGCGGGTCCATCGGCAAACGCTACCGCCGTCAGGACGAGATCGGAACCCCGTACTGCATTACGGTCGATGATCAGACGCTGGAGGATGGATCGGTGACAATCCGTTACCGGGATTCCATGAAACAGGAGCGCAAGAGCAAGGAAGAGGTCAGAGCGCTGATTGCTGAGGCAGTGCGCTTCTGAGAATAGAAGTGATACATGGCAAGAATTCCCCAGGAAGAAATTGATGAGGTGCGCCGCCGGGCGGACATCTCAGACATTGTCAGCCGGTATATTCCGGTACAGAAACGGGGCAGGGATTACAGAGCCGTCTGCCCGTTTCATGATGATCATGATCCTTCCCTCAATCTGAATGAGCAGCTTCAGATCTACAAATGCTTTGTATGCGGAGCCGGCGGGAATGTATTCACCTTTGTTCAGAACTACGAGAATGTTTCCTTTCCGGAAGCGGTTGAAACCGTTGCCGGACTGATCGGCTTTCCGCTTTCGGTTCACGCCTCGGAAACCGCGCCGAAAGTGGATGAGACAACCGCGGGCTATCACCGGCTTCTGACCGATGCGATCCGGTTTACATCCTATGAGATGAATTCCGACGAAGCTTCCCAGGCCAGAACGTATCTGGAAAACAGAGGGCTGACCGATGCGATCCGGGAGAAGTTTGAAATCGGCTATAATCCCGGTGACAACCGGCTTTCCCGCTTTCTGCGGGCAAAGGGATACACGGACGCGGATATGGTCACTGTCAATGTGGCGCGGACCGGCGCCGGGGGAATCAGTGATGTGTTTTCCAGCCGGATTACATTTCCGATTCATGATAAATCGGGAAATCCCATCGGCTTTTCCGCAAGAACACTGGATCCGGAAAATCCGAGCAAATATGTCAATACCACGGATACACCGCTCTTTCATAAGGGTGAGGTGGTATACAATGCCCATCGGGCAGCTCTCTCTGCCCGAAGAGAAGGCAAGATCTACGTGTGCGAAGGGGTAACGGATGTCATTGCCTTTGCAAGAGCCGGGATCGACAACGCGGTATGTACATTGGGAACCGCGTGCACGGAAAAACAGATCGAACTTCTGAAAAGTCTTGCGCCGAGAATCATCTTCTGCTACGACGGAGACAATCCGGGCCAGAACGCGACCATGAAGGCAGGCCGGCTTGCCCGTAAGCACGGGGCAGTTGTATCCATTGTGGATAATCCTACCGGGCTTGATCCGGATGAGCTGATCCGCAGTCAGGGCGAAGACGCCCTGAAGCAGATGGTGAGGAAGGAACTGACCTGGATGGAATTTGTGCTTGCGTATCTGAAAGCCCGCACGAACTTTGATTCGTACATGGAGCGGAAGGAATTTGTCGCCAGGGCAAAAGAAGAAATCGATACGCTTGACGAAGAGATGGACCGCAGGTATTTTACGGAAGAGCTTTCCCGGATCAGCGGCTTTCATATCGACTATGTGCCGCGTCAGACCTTCTACCCCCGTGAACGGCGCCAGGCGAATATGCCGCAGGGCGAGGAAAGCGCGGAGGAACAGATTCTTGCGATGATGCTGGGACACAAGGAGGCCAGTCAGCACTTCAGTGAAAAGCTTGGCTTTCTGCAGGATGTCACAAGAGGGGCGGTTGCGATGCTGATTGTAGACAGCTATCGGACCAGGGATGTGATTGATCCCTCTGACCTGATGGACAGAGCATCCACCCAGGAAGAAAAAAACCTGATTTCAAAACTGACAGATATGTGGATTTACCGGATGCCCTACAGTGAGGAAGCACTGGACGGGGCAATCCGCAAGGTGAATATCGCCATCAAGTCCGTACAGGCGAAGACATTCCGAGATCAGCTCGCGATGCCCATGAATATAGAATCGGAACGGATCATGATGGAAGAATACAGGAAATGCCTGAATGATTTACGGAGGTACATAAATGAAGAAACCAGCCAGAAACAATGAAACACCAGGAAGTACAAAGAGCAAGGAAACATCTCCGGTTTACACAGGAAACGCGCGCAGCTACCTTGAGGCAATCCGTTCCACGACCCGTCAGAGGAAGGATCTTCTTTCTGTATTCAAGGATATCAGCCATGATGACAGCAACCTCGTAAGAAAGATGGAGGAACTCTCTCAGCAGGAGGAGTCTCCATATGAGGAACCGGTAAACGGAAACAATGAGGAAGCAGTCGAAGAAGCATCTGAGGAAATGGAAGAAGCGGCACAGGACGAAACGGAACCGGCTGGGTTTGTTCAGGCCAAAGTAGACGTACAGATTCTCACTGAGGAAACGGAATACCATGGTGAAATCCGCCAGCGTACGGAAATTGATATTTACCGTCATGAAGGAAGAAGGAAGGAACTCAAGTCGCTTGAGGAACTGAAAGAGGACTTCCGCAATGTGTTCCGTCTCGACGGAGCGATTTTCCAGAAGGATATCATGGCCGCGCTTGAGCGGCTGGACATGTCTGATGATGACATGGATGCCCTCTGGGACTGGTTCTCTGACGAAAAGATCACGGTATCCGAGGACGAGGATATCGAAGAGCTGGATGATGAGGAAATGGATCTTCTTGACAGTGATGAAGAAGATGATTCCGATGACGAGGAAGAGGTCGAGGAAGACCGCCGCCGGGATGACGATGACGAAGAGAAGGAATCCGAGGTGGAAACACCTGCGAAGATGAACAAGATTCTCTCCAGCGCCTATTCCAACCGTACCGGTACGGTCAGTCTGAATGATCCGGTCAAGATGTATCTCAAGGAAATCGGACGGGTTCCGCTTCTGAGGCCGGAAGATGAACCGGCAATCGCCAAGCGGATTGAGGAAGGGGATGAGGAAGCCAAGAACATCCTGATTTCTTCCAACCTCCGTCTTGTCGTCAGTATTGCGAAGAAATATGTCGGCCGCGGCATGCTGTTTCTGGATCTGATTCAGGAAGGAAACATGGGCCTTGTCAAGGCGGTTGAGAAGTTTGATTATACCAAGGGATTCAAGTTTTCCACTTACGCGACCTGGTGGATCCGTCAGGCGATTACCCGCGCAATTGCGGATCAGGCCAGAACCATCCGGATTCCGGTCCACATGGTGGAAACCATAAACAAGCTTTCAAGAATTCAGCGTCAGCTGGTTCAGGAGCTGGGACGTGATCCTTCCGCAGAAGAGATCAGTGCCCGGATGGACGGCATTTCTCCGGAGAAGGTGCGTGAGATTCAGAAGATCGCTCTGGAACCGGTCAGCCTTGAGACACCGATCGGTGAAGAGGATGACTCGCATCTCGGAGACTTCATTGAGGACAAGGACGCGCTTTCACCGGATGAATACGCAAACAACCAGCTGCTCAAGGATGAGATCAACAACGTGCTCGCCGGTCTTACCGAGCGGGAGGAAAAGGTACTCCGTCTGCGGTTCGGTCTGTATGACGGAAGGACGAGAACCCTCGAAGAAGTCGGCAAGGAATTCAATGTCACAAGAGAGCGGATCCGTCAGATTGAAGCCAAGGCGCTTCGCAAGCTCAAGCATCCGACCCGTTCCAAACGCCTGAAGGATTTCTTCGACAAATAATCATGAAGCGCATGGAATCGCTCAGAACCCTGATTCCGAAGAACAGTATCCTCGCGGATATCGGAACGGATCACGGGTATCTGCCGGTACTTGCGGTGAAGGATCATACGGTAAAAAAGGCCTATGCGTGCGATGTCGCACCTGGGCCTTTATCACAGGCAGAGGAACATATCGCCTCCGCCGGATACCAGGATCAGATCACCGCCGTACTTTCCAACGGTTTTGAACATGTACCCATGGACGCATCTGCTGCGGTGATTGCGGGCATGGGCTTTTATACTGCCCGGGATATTCTGGACGCGGCACTTGAACGCCTTCCTTTGCTTACGGATATCATTGTACAGATCAACTCGGATGTGCCTTTGCTGAGAGAATGGATTTCCAGTCATCATTACACCATAAAAAAAGAACTGTCGATCTTCGACAGGAAGTTTTATACGGCAGTGGTTTTTGATACGTCGTTTCACGCGCCCTACAGCAAAGCCGAAGTCCTCCGGGGTCCGCTGGAGGCAATCCTGGACCGCGATACGTTCAAGGCACATCTTTCAAAGCAGATCGAAAAGGAACGAAAGATTCTTTCCCTGCGGGGACGGGACGAAAAGCTGGAAGAGGAGCTTTCCATTCTCGAAGAGACCCTGAGGCTTCTGCAGAAATAAAAAAAATCCCGTGGATACACAGGATTATCAGGCCTGAATGGAATTGACAGCCTTGGCAAGCCGGGACTTCTGACGGGCAGCGTAGTTGCCTTTTTTGATTCCGTTGGACACAGCCTTGTCCAGAGCGGAGTTCGCTTTGTCAAATGCGGCCTTTGCGGCAGCGGCATCCTTCGCATCTACGGCTTTCAGAACGTTCTTGATCGCGTTCTTGACTTCAGTTCTTGCGGCGATGTTGTTTCTCTGAGCTTTGACATTGGTCAGAGCACGCTTCTTCTGAGACTTGATATTAGCCATGGGAAACCTCCTTTTCATTTCAAACATATGGATTATAACAAAGCATATTTTAAAAAGCAATCAGTTTCAGGTATAATTGTCGCGTTGCAGGAGGCTGTATGATCGATTGCAGAGTTGTTTTTTTCGGAACTCCGGCTTTTTCCATCGCTGCGCTGGAGGCACTTCTGGCGGATCACTGGCAGGTAATCGCGGCTGTGTCGCAGCCGGATAAAGAGGTCGGCAGAAAGCGTGTGCTGCAGAAGACAAAGCTCAAGGAATACGCGGAAGCACATGATATTCCTGTCCTTCAGCCAGTCAGGCTGAAAGACTCACCGTCAGACATATTGAATCTTCACCCGGATCTTATCGTGACCTGTGCCTACGGGCAGCTGATTCCGGAAGTGATTCTTAAGGCGCCGAAATACGGCTGTGTGAACATTCATCCAAGTCCGCTTCCGAAATACCGGGGCGGTGCCCCGGTGCAGCGTGCGATCATGAACGGGGATCCCTCTACCGAGGTATGTCTTATGGAGATGGCAAAAAAGATGGACAGCGGCAGGGTCTATGCCAGAATTCCGCATGCGATCGGTCCGGATGTGACCGGAACACAGCTGTTTGAGGAGCTGAAGCCGGATGTGCGCCGGCTGATTCATGAGTATCTGCCGATGTATCTTGAAGGAAAGCTTCCCGGTGAAGCACAGGATGATGCCCTTGCGGTACTGGCTCCGAATATTGAAAGAGACGAGGAACAGCTGCACTTTCAGTCAGAAAGCCTCACGGTGCTTTATAATCATGCCCGCGGTCTGATTGAGGACCCGATGCCCTATGGTCTGTTGGAAGGAAAACGCATCAAATTCTGCCGCATCGCGAAAAAGGAAGGCATCTGTGAGAAAGAACCCGGTACGGTACTGGGTCTGAGTGGCAGGGCACTGGAGATTGCCGCAGATGGCGGGGTGCTTCAGGTATATGAATTACAGCCGGAGGGGAAACAGCGGATGGCTGCTTCGGCATGGTTCAATGGCGCTGGCCGGAATACTGTCGGCAGGCAGTTTGAATAAGAGGAAACAAAATGGATCAGAATCATATTCGGAATTTCTGCATCATCGCGCATATTGATCATGGCAAGTCCACTCTGGCTGACCGGATCCTTGAGATGACGGAAACCGTCAGTGAACGTGACATGAAATCCCAGCTGCTGGATGAGATGGATCTGGAACGGGAACGCGGCATTACAATCAAGCTGAACGCGGTTCAGCTCAAATATAAGGCGGATGACGGGGAAGAGTATCTGTTCAATCTGATCGATACCCCGGGTCACGTGGATTTTACCTATGAAGTTTCGCGGTCCCTTGCGGCCTGTGAAGGCGCAGTTCTGGTCGTTGATGCGACCCAGGGGGTTCAGGCACAGACCCTGGCGAATACGTATCTTGCGATTGATAATGACCTTGAAATCATTCCCGTCATCAACAAGGTGGATATGACCAACGCGATGCCGGAGGAAGTCAAGCAGGAGATAGAAAACATCATCGGTCTTGACTGTTCGGAAGCACCGCTGATTTCCGCGCGCACCGGTCAGAATGTCAAGGAAGTGCTGGAACAGATCGTACGGAAGATTCCCGCTCCGTCCGGCTCTGCGGAAAAGCCGCTGAAGGCACTGGTGTTCGACAGTTTTTATGACAGTTACCGAGGGGTCATCGCTCTGGTACGGATCCGGGAAGGCAGTATTTCGGTCGGAGACCGCATCCGCTTCATGGCGACCGGTGCGGAATATGAAATCACGGAAGCGGGAATCCGCAATCCGAAGGAGGTGCCTCTTAAAACCCTGCAGTGCGGGGATGTCGGCTGGTTCGCGGCTTCCATCAAGTCCATCCAGGATGTCAGGGTCGGTGACACCGTTACCTACGCAGATAATCCGGCTGACGAGCCGCTGGCCGGTTATCGGAAAATGAATCCGATGGTATACTGCGGCCTCTATCCAAGTGATGCCGCAAAGTATGAGGATCTTCATGAAGCGCTCGACAAGCTCAAGCTCAATGATGCCTCCCTGCAGTATGAACCTGAAACCTCTCAGGCTCTTGGCTTTGGTTTCCGATGCGGTTTTCTTGGTCTTCTCCACATGGATGTGATTCAGGAGCGGCTGGAGAGAGAATATGATCTTGATCTGATCTGTACGGCTCCTTCGGTCATCTATCATGTCTATCTGACGGATGGCACCATGCTGGAAATTGACAATCCGGCAAAGATGCCGGATGCCTCAAGAATCGATCATATTGAGGAACCGTATGTCAAGGCGGAGATCATGGTCGGAGATGCCTATATCGGCCCGGTCATGGAACTGTGTGCCAATAAGCGGGGGATCTATTCCGGAATGGATGTGATTGACTCCGGCAGAAACATGCTTGTCTATGAGATGCCGCTGTCAGAAATCATCTATGACTTTTTCGATCGGCTCAAGAGCTGTTCCAAGGGCTACGCGAGTCTCGACTATGAACTGATCGGTTATCGGCAGGAAGATCTTGTCCGCATGGACATTCTTCTCAACGGGGAAACGGTTGACGCTCTTTCCGTCATCATTCACCGTTCGGAAGCCTATCAGCGGGGAAGCGGAATTACCATCCGGCTCAAGGAACTGATTCCCCGTCAGCAGTTTGAGATCCCGGTTCAGGCGGCAATCGGCGGAAAGGTCATTGCCCGTACGAATATCAAATCCCTCCGCAAAAATGTCCTGGCCAAGTGCTATGGCGGTGATATTTCCAGAAAACGCAAGCTTCTGGAAAAACAGAAAGAAGGCAAGAAGCGGATGAAAGCGGTAGGATCCGTTGTAATCCCGCAGGAAGCCTTCATGTCGGTTTTATCCATGGATGACAATGACAGACGCTAAACCCCGTTCTCTGTATGTGCATGTGCCGTTCTGCCGCACGATCTGCGCGTACTGTGATTTCCGACGGTATGTCTATCGATCAGAAGCGGCGGATGCCTGGCTGAAGGCGGTAGAGAAAGAACTGCAGGCAAGAGAGGTGTTTCATCCTGAAACCATCTATATCGGCGGCGGCACTCCGTCGGCTTTGAATGACGATCAGCTTGAAACGCTGCTTTCGCTTCTCGATCCGTTTGCGGAAGAGGTAAAGGAATATACGGCTGAAGTCAATCCGGAAACAGTGCGTGAGGGTCTCGCGGAAAGACTGGCACGACATTCTGTCAACCGGATCAGCGCCGGCTTTCAAAGCAGCTCAAAGCGATTGCTGAAGCTGATGAACCGACACCATACGGAAAAGGATATGGAACGCCTGTTTGCCTCTTTTCATCAGGCGGGGATTACCAATATCTCACTGGATCTGATGTATTCTCTTCCTTCCCAGACTTCTTCGGAACTTCAGGAGGCGGTTGAAACGGCAGTATCCTATGGTCCGACACATCTTTCCCTGTACTCTCTGACAATTGAAGAGAACAGCGTCTTTGGAAAAAAGGGACTGAAACCGTGTGATGAGGATACGGAAGCGGACATGTATGAATGGATCGCGGAACGTCTCAGGCAGTGCGGATACCGTCAGTATGAGGTGTCCAGCTTTGAAAGAGAAGGCCATTCTTCCCTGCATAACTGCAATGTATGGAACTACCATGACTTTGCCGGAATCGGCTATGGTGCCTGGGGAATGGAACAGGGAATCCGCTACACGCACTCAGAAACCCTGAAGGGATATCTTCAGGACCCGCTCTACCACAAAGATGTGAACCTTTCTGAAAGGGAACAGATGTTTGAATCATTGATGATGGGACTGCGGCTTGTGGAGGGACTGGACCGCCGGCTGTTTCTTGAACGGTTTGATCAGGATCCGGTTTCCGTATATCCTTCCTGCATGGAACGCTTCCGGAAGGAAGGACTGATGGACTGGAATGAAGAACGGGTTTTCTGTACCGGGAAAGGATATATGATCATGAATAATCTTCTGGAAGAAATCCTTGAGGAGGCAGACCTGTGATCCGGGCGGTTTTTCTGGATATGGACGGAACGCTGATCAGCTTTCGGACGCACCGGATCGCGGATTCGGTTTTTGATTCGCTTTCCCGTCTGAAAAAGAACGGGATCCGTCTGTTCATTGCCACCGGAAGAGGAAAGGACGGACTCGGCGTTCTGAACGGATTTCCCTTTGACGGCTATATCACGCTGAACGGACAGTTCTGCTTTACCGGCGAAAAGGTGATTTATGAAAACACCATTTCGAAAGAATCCCTTCAGATCCTGCTCGAGGAAATCAGAAAGGATCCGGTTCCGGTCGGTTTTCAGCTGAGGGATTATCGAATATTCAATTTCCGCAACGCGCTGGTGGATGAAATCCATGAGATCACAAAAAATGATGACGCTCCGGCGGGAGATATCACCGGCATCGAGAATCAGAATGTCTATCAGTGCATGGTATTCGCCGACGCGGAAAGAGAGAAGGAACTGATGAAAAAACTGCCGGACTGCCACAGTGCCCGCTGGTATCATACGTTCTTTGACCTCTCGCCAAAGGGTGGAACCAAGGTGACCGGGATGGATCAGTTTCTCGCATATTATGGAATTGAAAAAAAGGACACGCTGGCAGTGGGGGATGGCGGAAATGATCTGGAGATGATCCTGCATGCAGGTCATGGCTGCGCGATGAAGAACAGCAGTGAAGAGCTTCTGAAACACAGTGAATACGTGTGTTCGGATGTGGATGATGAAGGCGTGAGTGACTGTTTCCGTCATTATGGACTGCTGTAAAACAATGCTTGTAAAGTCCGGGCAGGATGTGGTATTGTAATTAGGCTTTCGTGCTGGGCTGACCGCTGCTCCAACGGCTTCTCGGCAGGAAAGGACTCAGAAAGAAAAGGAGAAATGAAAAATGCTTGAAAAGGAAACAAAGGAACGGCTGATCAAGGAGTTCGGCCGCAAGGAAGGCGACACCGGTTCCGCTGAGGTTCAGGTTGCGATGCTCACGGAGCAGATCAACCGTCTTACGGTCCATATGAAGTCCAACAAGAAGGATTACAGTTCCAACCGCGGTCTTCTCAAGATGGTAGGACGCAGAAGAAATCTGCTGGAGTACCTCAAGAAGAATGATGTCAACCGTTACAGAGATCTTGTCAAGAAACTCGGTCTCAGAAAGTAAAGCGGAAACTGCCGGCTGTGCCGGCTTTTCTTTTTGCCCTGCAGGAATTATGCAATGATATCCCGGAATCATGTAAAATGACCATGTGTTCAAAAACCGCTCTCTTCTAAAACTGACTCTGCGGCTGATCAAGACGACTGCCAGTCGTTTCTTTTCTCTGACCGCAATTGTTGCGATCGGAGTGGCTTTTTTTGTCGGTGTGTCTTCCATATCACGGATGATGTCAGACTCTGTGAATGATTATATGGATCGTCAGAACCTCAAGGATATCACGATCTATTCCAACTATGGATTTGATGAGGAAGATGTAAGGGCAGTCAATGAAATGGACTGTGTGAAGCTTGCGGAGGCTTCCAGATTTACGGATGCCTACGCATCTGATGGAACAGCCACCCGGATCACGAGAGTCCATTCCTATCGGAAGGACCGCATCATCAACCAGTTCGTTCTGAAGGAAGGAAGAATGCCGGAAAAGGAGAATGAAGCGCTTGCGGAAGCCGGGACCTACGTGATCCAGGGGTTTCCGATCGGCGCGGAAGTAACCCTGAGCCGGCCGGAAAATGATCTGAAGGAGGATCTGAAGATTACCGAGTTTCAGATTGTCGGCCTGATTGATACACCGGTCTATCTGAATATGACAAAGGAGAATTCAACGCTGTCCAATCAGCTGATCGGCACCTATCTGTATGTACAGGAGTCCGTGTTCGCAAGAGAAATTGACACGGAACTGAATGTACTGATTCAGAACGGGCACAGCTATGACGAATTCTCCGATGCCTATTTTGATTACGCTGCCTCCGTACGGGAAAAGATTGAGACGCTTGCCAAGACACAGTCGGATCATCGCCGTGAGGAAGTCGTAAAGGATGCTTTGGGACAGTACGAAGAGGGTCTTCAGAAGTATCGGGACGGTCTTCAGGAATATGAAGAGGGCATTGCGGAGGGCGAGCGGAAGATCGCGGATGGCGAAAAAGAAATCCGCGATGGATGGAAGAAAATCGAAGACGGAAGAGAACAGATCCGACAGGCGGAGCAGGAGCTGGAAAAGGCAGGACTGGAAGGAGAAGCACAGATCCAGGATGCGATGAATCAGATCAATGACGGGTATGATCAGCTTGCGGAAGGCGAACGGCTCTATGAAGAACAGGCGGCGAAATACAATGCGTTGAAACGACAGCTTCAAAGCGCAAGGGAAATGCTGAACCGGCCTGTCATCACCGGCAGAGAAAAACTGAGTGAGCTCATCGATCATCTGCCCCAGGGCATGATCTCTCTGGCAAAGGATATTGTCCGGCTTTTTGACATTGATCCGGAAACTGCTGATCTTTCTGATCTCAACCAGGCGTTTATCCGCAAGACGGCAGACATTGACGTCATGAATGAAGTGATTGATGAAAAGAAGAAGGCATATCCCGAAAGCCATGAAGGAAAACAGATCGAAACATATGGAGAACTGAAGGAAGCCATGGGGGACGCGGACCCGACGTTTACAAGAATTGAAGAACTTCTCCATGATTATGAACTGCTGGATGAAACACCGATCGAGCGGTTTGAGGATGCGGTTTCACTTACGCGGCTTGGATTAACAGAAGGAAGCGAGCTGCTGGAGTACCTGATGAAGACCGGTCTTCCGGACAGTCTTACAATCGAGGAGGCGTCCGTGTTCAGCGAAGAGATTCTGACCCTTGCGGATTCCCTTGGCCTGAAGCCATCCAATACGATCGGTGAGCTGAAGGAAGCGATCGATCGTTCGATCAGGGAGATAAACGAGGGACTCAGGGATGGTCTGGCCCAGCTGGAAGATGCCAGAAGACAGCTGGAGGAGGCATACCGGAAGGTTCTGGAAGGACAGGCGGAGCTTTATCAGAAACTCGAGGAAGGCCGCCAGGAAATAGAAAAGGGAAGAAAAGAGCTGGAAGAGAGCATACCGAAGCTGGAAGAAGCAAAGGCGGAGCTGGAAAAGGGACGCAGGGAGCTGGAAGAAAAAAAGGCGGATGGAAAGAAGGAACTCAACGATGCCAGGGCAGAGCTTGACAAGGCAAAGCAGGATATTGAGGATCTTGAAACCGGAAGCTGGATTGTTCTGGACCGGTCCAAACACTATGGCTCAGAGAGCTATCGGGAAACCATCCATCAGATGGAAGCGATCGCGGCCATCTTTCCGGTATTTTTCCTGGCGGTCGCGGCATTGGTCTGTCTAACGACGATGACGCGGCTGCTCAATGAGCAGCGTACCCAGATCGGGGTGCTTCAGGCATTCGGCTATTCCGGCATGCAGTGTGCCATGATCTATCTCACGTATGCGGGCCTTGCCACCCTGGCAGGATCTCTCGTTGGATGCACGGCTGGACTTGCGAGCTTTCCCTTTATCGTATACAACACCTGGAAAATGATGTACGCCCTTCCTTCACCGGTAATGAAGATGCCATGGACCCTGGTGCTTTCCAGCATAGCTGCCTTCTTTGCGATGATGGAAGGAGTCACCGGATACGTGATTCATGAGGATCTGCGGGAGGTTCCCTCCCAGCTGCTGCGGCCCAAAGCCCCAGGAATCGGCAGGCAGACCCTGCTGGCACGGATTCCGTCTGTATGGAATCATCTGACCTTTTCCTGGAAGGTCACCATCCGGAATATCTTCCGTTATAAGCAGCGCATGTTCATGACGATTCTCGGCGTCAGCGGCTGTACGGCGCTGATGATTACCGGCTTTGGAATCAGTGATTCCATTAATTTCATGGTGGATACCCATTTCGGGGAAATCGTTACCCATGATGGGTCGGTGTCGTTCGATCCGGATCTTTCTGCGACGGAACAGAAGCGGCTGGAAGAAAAAATCGCCGGTCTTGACGGCGTCTCTTCCATCATCGAAGCCGGAGAGTATACAGCGGTTGTAACGGGAGGAAGTACGGATCGGGAAGAAAACGTGAGGGTGGAAATCTTCGCGGATGATCACTCTGCGAGACAGGCATATGTATTGCGTCAGCGTAATGATCACGTTCCGATTGTTCTGAAGGATGAGGGAGTGATCATCAGTGAAAAGCTTGCGGAGCTGATGCGTCTTTCCGTCGGAGATGAAATTCAGATGGAAAGCCGTAAAGGCGTAAGGAAAAAGGTGAAGATCTCAGGAATTACTGAAATGTATATCTTTCACTATCTGTTCATGAGTGAAGAGTATTATCGGAAGGTGTTTGGAACCGATGCCGGCGTCAATGCGGTTCTTGTGAAAACGGGATCAGACGCGGACATGGACGGGCTCAAAAGTACGCTTGCGGAAATGGAAGGGGTCAGCGGCATTGAATTCCATGATCATGTCGTGAATACGTTCCGTTCGATGGTATCCAATATTGACGCGGTTGCCTATATTCTGATCCTGTCTTCGATGTCGCTTGCCTTTGTCGTTCTTTCCAATCTTACCAATGTGAATATTTCCGAACGGCAGCGGGAAATCGCCACTCTCAAGGTACTTGGCTTCCGGAAACGGGAAGTGGAAAACTATATCTTCAAGGAGAATAACCTTCTGGTGCTGGGCGGATCGCTCCTCGGCATTCCTCTTGGCAGGGTGCTGCACCGGTTTATCATGGGCCAGGTGGAAATGGACTATGTGATGTTCGGACGTTCGGTTTCCTCTCTTTCGGTATTGAAATCCGTCATCCTGACGGTTGTATTCGGACTGATCATCAACTTCTTCATGCGTCCGCGCCTGTCTTCGATCCTGATGGTGGAATCATTGAAGAGTGTGGAATAAAAGGGGACGTACTGAAAAAGAAGTTTCATCAGAGAATCGGTGATTGCATCAGAAAAGCGGATCCATCATAATAAAGATAACAGGAGGATTTACAGAATAATGGAGTTTAAAGTATACCGCTGCAACAAGTGCAAAAAGATCATGATTGAGGTCCAGGGAAGCAAATGCCCGACAATGTGCTGTGATCAGGAAATGGTCCTTCTTACAGCCAATACAACAGACGCAGCGACAGAAAAGCATGTGCCTGCAGTTACCGTTGATGGAAACAAGGTGACTGCCGTTGTCGGATCCGTTGAACATCCGATGCTGGAAGAGCATTACATTCAGTTCATCGCGCTTGAAACAGCAGACGCGGTTCAGGTGAAATATCTCAAACCGGGTGAGAAACCCTGCGCTGAGTTTCTGAGCGCCGAGGCACCGAAGGCAGTCTATGAATACTGCAATCTGCATGGTCTTTGGAAAACTGAGCTCTGAGCACTGACTGAGAATGGAAAGAGGAAGCGGCAAACGCCGCTTTTTATTATTTTCATACCGGTACCGCTGTGCTACAATAGGCGAGGTTAAAATGAAAGAGGAAATTTGAAAAGTAGGTTTATTTGATGGAAAAGTTTAAGAAAAGTTGGGAATTCCATGGCCGCACGATTACCGTCGAAAACGGAGAAATCGCAAAACAGGCCGGCGGTGCAGTTCTTGTCCGCTACGAAGACACAGTTGTGCTTTCTGCCGCAACCGCAAGCGCACAGGCGAAAGACTCGGATTTCTTTCCGCTGACGGTTGTCTATAACGAAAAAATGTATGCCAAGGGTGAGATTCCCGGCGGCTTCCTTCGCAGAGAAGGACGTCCGACCGAGCATGCGACTCTGACGGCACGCCAGATTGACCGTCCGATCCGTCCGCTGTTCGCGGAAGGATTCCGGAACGAGGTTCAGATTGTCAATACGGTTCTTTCCTGTGATCCGGACTGCGACAGCGGCATGACCGCGCTGTTTGGTTCCTCACTGGCACTGTGCGTATCCAATATTCCGTTCAACGGACCGGTGGCCGGCGTCATTGTCGGAAAGGTTGACGGAAATCTGATCATCAATCCGACGGAAGAACAGATTGCCCAGTCCACTCTGAATCTGACGGTTGCCGGAACCAAGGATGCCATCAACATGGTTGAGGCCGGAGCGAAGGAAGTCAGCGAAGAGGAAATGCTTGAAGCACTGATGTTCGGTCACGCGGCAATCAAGGAGCTCTGCGCGATTGAGGATGAAGTGATCGCGGCCTGCGCAAAGGAAAAGATGGAAGTGAAGCTTTATGAGATCAATCCGGATATCATTGCTTTCATTGATCAGAATGGAAAAGACCGCATTATCAAGGCAGTTTCCACACACGGAACCAAAGAGGAGCGCTATGGCGCTGTCGAAGCCGTCATTGAGGAAATGAAGGAGCGGGTTGCGAGTGAGCTGACCTGGAACAGTGAAAAGGAACTCGAAAAAGCGATTGCTCAGGCAGGGGAATACTCTGTCAGTATTGAAGCCCAGGAGGTCAGACGTCTGATTTCCGAAGATAAGATCCGTCCGGATGGAAGAAAGCTCGATGAGCTGCGTCCGCTGGACTCTCAGGTTGATCTTCTGCCGCGCGCTCATGGCTCTGCCATGTTCACCCGCGGAGAAACCCAGGTTATTTCTGTTACAACACTTGGCGCGCTTGGAGAAGCGCAGATCATTGAGGATCTGACCAGCACGACTGAAAAGAGATTCATGCATCAGTACAACTTCCCTCCGTTTTCCGTCGGTGAGGTCGGCAGAATGGGCTCTCCGGGACGCCGGGAAATCGGTCATGGTGCTCTTGGAGAACGGGCCCTGCTTCAGGTGCTTCCTTCCAAGGATGAATTCCCGTATACCATCCGTACCTGTGCGGAAGTAGTGGAATCCAACGGTTCCTCTTCACAGGCCAGTATCTGTGCCGGCACGATGTCTCTGATGGCAGCCGGTGTTCCGATCAAGGCCATGGTCGCCGGGGTAGCGATGGGTCTCATCACAGTCGGCAATACCTATTCCATCCTGACGGATATTCAGGGTATGGAAGACCATTACGGTGATATGGATTTCAAGGTAGCCGGAACCCGCAAGGGCATTACCGCTCTGCAGATGGATATCAAGGTAGACGGCATTTCGGAGCAGATTCTGAGAGAAGCGCTGGCTCAGGCACATAAGGGCCGGATGGAAATTCTCGACAACATGGAAACAGCGATTGCCGAGCCGCGTCCGGATGTCTCCAAATGGGCGCCGAAGTTTGCGGTTCTGCATATTCCTACCGACCGTATCCGTGATGTCATCGGAACCGGCGGAAAGACCATCAACCAGATCATTGAAGACTGTGATCAGGTCAAGATTGATGTCGAAGAAGACGGAACCATCGCGATCTATCACATGAACCGTGACATGATCAACAAAGCCAAGGCGATCATTGAGGATCTGACAAGAGACGCAAAGGTCGGCGAGGAGTATGACGCGGTTGTTTCCGAAATCCGTGAAAGCTTTGCGTTTGTGACGCTGTTTCCGGGAACCGATGCGCTTCTGCATGTTTCCGAACTCAGCTGGGAACGTTCACCGAGCATCCAGGACGTACTCCATGTAGGAGATAAGATCCGCGTCAAGGTCACCGCTGTAGATGAAGCGACCGGCAAGGTCAAGGTCAGCGCCAGAGAGTGCACGGAGAAACCGGAAGGCTATGTGGAGCCCAAACGCAGTTCCGGAAAACGCGGCGGCAGTCGCTCGAATGACCGGAAGCGCGGCGAAAGCTACAGTTCTTCAAAGGTTGAAAAACGGGTATTCCGCAGACGCGAAGAGTGACAGACAATGAAAGGGGAATCGTCCGGTTCCTCTTTTCTGTCTCTGATCAGATGATCGAAAGGAGAAAAGATGGATGTCCGAACAGGAGAAAAATGAGCGGATGGTTCGGATGAGCAGGTTCATCGCAGAACTTTCTGACAAAAGAGATACCGTTTCCAGCGGCCTGATCCGCAAGAGTCTGGATCATCTGATCCGACAGATGCAGGATCTGAGGGATACGATGCTGCTGTTTGACAGCGGTGAGAAGGAACTGATCCGTCTGCACGAACGGTATCTCCCATATCTCTTTGAAATACTGGAACAGTATGTCCGTCTGGAGGAATCGGCCAATTATGAGGCGATTGTACGCAATGAGTCCCAGCTTGCGGACACTCTGAAAAAAATGAGTGAAACGGTCCGGAGCGTGCGTGAAATACTGCCCCTGGATGAAATTGAAGAGGCAAATGCCAGAGCAAAAGCGGAACAGCTGAAGGAACTGCTCGTAACTCAGTGCCGCAGTATGTTAAAATAGGCGCGTTATATGAGAATGCGGAAAAAGAAATGGGCAGAGCCCTATCTTCAGGAACATCAGGATTATGCGCTGGTTTCCGGAGAACCATACAGAGGAAAGTGGAAATCGCTTCTTCATACGGATGTGCTGCATGTGGAAATCGGCATGGGCAAGGGAGACTATCTGAATCAGATGGCTTCCATGTATCCGGACGAAGGGTGGGTCGGTATCGAGAAAGACCGCAGCGCTGCGGCCGTCGCGGCCCGTAAGGTATTTGAAAGTGAACATCCGGATCTTTCCAACAAACGGATGATTGTCGGTGATGCGGCTGAGATTCTGGCGTGGTTTGCGCCCGGGGAGGTGGATGTCATTCATCTGAATTTCTCGGATCCCTGGCCGAAGAAATACACGCACAAGCGGCGGCTTTCCTCACAGGCGTTTCTGGAACGGTATGACATTCTTCTGTCCAGAGGCGGCAGTATCCGGATGAAGACTGACAATACCGGCCTCTTTGAAGACAGTGTGCTGTATTTTCTGGAAAACGGATTTACCTTCACGGAGTTTTCGGCGGATTACCGAAGGAATCCTCATCCGGAGGATGCAGTGACGGAATATGAGCAGCGGTTTATGGATCTCGGCCAGCCGATCTATCAGCTGCGGGCTGTTCGGTCCAGGGAGAAGAAAGAATGAGACGGATCCTCTGTTTTCTGCTTTTTGCCTGCGTACTGCTGAGCGCGGGGTGTGTCAAGGCAGAAGGAACGGTACAGCAGCAGCTCAGCGACAGAGTCGCGGCAGCCCAGGCAAAGCCTGCGATGCAGCCATCATTCAGCCATGGACTGTATTCTTATTACAAGGAACCGTCAATCGGCCGGATTTCCAGCCAGCAGACGAGCAATGTGTTCCGGATGAATGACGCAAAGTTTGTCATGAATCTCAAGGTTTCACAGATTATCAACAGCCGGTATTACCGCTCGGTACAGACCGGTTCTCTGCCGGAAGGAATGAAGTTGATCGCGCAGTATGAAGGGACGATTCTTGATTACCGCAGCCGCGAACATCCCTTTGCCATCCGTCTGTATGAGCTGGAGAATGAGGTGTATACCTACGCGGAAAGTGATCTTCTGGAATTCTTCGCGATCTCTTCCGTGCTCGAGGCGCTTCAGATGGCGGAGGTCATGACTTATATTGCAAGATGTACGGATGTGGATTCCGCCGCGGTGGTTGAAACCTATTCGAGCCGCCGGAATATCGATTATTCCCGCAAGCGGCTTGAACTGTTCCAGAATATCGCTCCGGAAAACGGTGCGATTGAAGAACTGTTTGAAAACCACTCCAATTTCGCCGGAAGAGCGGATAACACCGATATCTTCGGGGATAACTACGGACAGGAGACCGCACAGCCTGAACCGGAAGAAAACGATCCGGATGTATCATCCGGCAACTATGAGACGGATAATCTTGATGATGAAAAGCCGACGGATTCCATCACGACTCCCGCCCCGGCAGACAGTCATTGATGGAGCGAGTCTTGAAACTGACAGCTCTGATGGCATAAAATAACTTACTGAGGAAAAAGGAGATTTACGATGCTTAAAAAATTGCAGGAACTGCTCTTTGAAGAAGAGGATGAAGAACTCTCGGAAGAAGAGGAAGAGGAAGAAGAAGTAGTAGAAGTCAAACCCAGCCGCCGTCGCCCGGCGGAATCCGCTCCATCACCGAAACCGGCTCCGCAGCCGGCACCTGAGCCCGCAAAGCCGGTTATGTCGAGAGTGGAAATGACACAGCCGATTCAGATTCAGAAGGAAGAACCCAAGCCCGCCCAGGCCGGCGCGTTCAGCTCCGGTTCTGTTTTCAAGACACCTTCGTCCGTTCAGCACGCAAGCCCGCGTCCGATTCAGGATCCGGTGCTCAATGTCAAACCGGTTGAACAGCCGAAATCATCCTTCAGCGGACTGACGCTTGATTCCAGAAAGAAAGAAGAAGCGGCTCCCAAGGCAAAACCCGCTCAGAAGCCCAAGAGTTCATCCGCAAGGACTGCGTCCGTCTATGAATTCAAACCGGTCATCTCACCGATGTTCGGCGTAGATGAGAAGGATATGGAAGCGATGGCTCTGACTGCGACGGCAGTACGTTCCAACCCGACGTCAGATGAGAATGTATCCAAGGTGATTTCCCCGATTTACGGATCCAACCTGGATGCCTCGGCCATTTCCAGCAATCAGGCCGCCGTTGACAAATCCAACCGCATTGATAACGCGGCTTATACGAAAGCAAACCGCCGCTCCGAGGACCGGATTCCGGAATTCTCACTGGATGACATTCTTTCTGCCCGGGATGATGAATTCTCCCACAACGTGATGCCTTCAGCTCCCGAGATCCGTACTCCGGATGTGGATGAGACTGTTGTGATTGATTCGAAACATCTTGAATCAATCAGCCACAGGGGCAGTGCGGAAAGCACGAAATAACAACCCATGATCTACTATTTCATCGGCATCAAGGGGACCGGCATGGCCAGCCTTGCATGCATGCTGAAGGATCTTGGATATGAAGTGATGGGCAGTGATCAGCCCAAGCACTTTTTCACGGAGGAGCCGCTGATCAAAGCCGGAATTCCGATCGTTGACTTCAATCCGGAAAATATCAGGGACGGGATGTTTGTCATTATCGGAAATGCCTTTCTGGAGGATTTTCCGGAAGTGGCCGCTGCGCGAAGCAATCCGACGTGTACCTGCATGCGGTACCATGAATTTGTCGGTGAGTTCGCAAAGAACTATCACCTGATTTCCGTTTCCGGATCACATGGAAAAACCACGACAACCGGAATGCTTTCCTCGATGCTTTCCGAAACTGTCAGAACCGGTTATCTGATCGGAGACGGCACTGGTTATCTTGCCAGAGATACGGAAGTCATGTGTCTTGAGTCCTGTGAGTTCCGCCGCCATTTCCTGGCGTATCACCCGGAATATGCCATCATGACAAATATTGATCTGGATCATGTGGATTATTTCCGTGATGAGGCGGATTACCGCAGCGCCTATGAGCAGTTTTCCAACAACGTGACCAAAGGAATCGTGATTTACGGAGATGATCCTCAGGCACGGATGCTGAATCTGAATCTGAATGTTCCGCATTACTGGTATGGGGAAAAGGATAATGATGACATTCAGGCTGTGGACATTGAAGAACGCAGTGACGGCATGCGGTTCACGGTACTTTACAATGGCAGGAAGTTCGGCAGCTTTGATCTTCCGTTTGTCGGTCATCATATGCTTCTGAACAGCCTTGCGTGCATCGGCATCGGCATTCTTGAAGGAATGAGTCCGGATCAGATTGAAAAGGGTCTCTGTTCGTTTCAGGGAGTCAAAAGGCGGTTTGCGGTTGAGAAAGTGGGAGACAGTATCTTTGTGGATGATTACGCGCATCATCCGACCGAGGTGGACGCGGTCATCAGAACTGCCAGAACCCGTTTTCCGGACCGGAAGATTGTCGCTCTTCTCAAACCCCACCGGGCCAGCCGGCTGCTGTATTTCGCGGATCGGTTTGCCGAAGCTCTGAAACAGGCAGACAGGGTATATCTCATTGACTTCACTTCGATTGATGACAAGCAGGACGGAGTGGATATTGATGTGGATTATCTGCAGAAGCGCATTCCCGGAAGTGAAATCGTTCCGGAAGATGAGGAAGGGGCAGCCAGGCTTGCGTCGGAAGCACCATGCTGCTATCTCTTCATGAGTTCCAAGGATATCTATCACCTTGAGGAAAAGGTGAAAGCCATTCTGAATCAGAAGGTCTCTTCGTAAGAGGCCTTTTACATGTGGAAACAATCTTCCTTCCTGCTCCGAAAGCTCCTTCAGGAGTACTTGATTGAGTTTGACAGAAAGGGTCAGAATTGCATCACGATTTCCAGGGACTCCAGGAAGCATTCAGTCCCTCCATATCAGATGGTTCCAAAGGAAAGGTGAGAGATAAGGGAGTGTGCAAAGATCACAGTTCACGCAGGAACCATACCCCTGAATAACCGATCGAAATGCCTGCTCCATGAGAGAAACGATCCGGTTTTCTCAAAACGGCAGGGTTTTATGGAACGTCAGAGTCCTGCTGGGAAAGATAGCGCTACCATTTTTTCTTGAAACATTTTCATTTCGATATATAATCATTCTCAGAGAGAGGTATGTCAATTATGTTAGATACACTGCTTCTGGATCTTGGGTCCGTTTGCAGACAGCTGGTGCCGATTCTCGGTGCGGTTGCGCTGCTGTTTCTGTGTATTCTTCTGAAACGGGCTTGGAAACTGATTGATACCATGACGGATACAGTAAAGGGATTTGATCCGGCAGTTAAATCAGTCAATACCAGTCTGGAAAAGATTCAGGCACCGTTGGATACCGTCATCCGCTACAGTCATACTCTGGATGAGGTTCATGACAAAGCGATGGACGGAGTTCAGAAATTTGCGGATTCTGCAGCTGACAGTATGGATAAGGTCAAGGATTATGTCACTGAAAAACTGGCCGCGTCGGATGGATATGATGCAGTCATGCCGTACAAACCGGAAGAAAATGGAGGAAAATGAGTCATGTGTGATGAAGAAAAGAAAATGGATGAAACAGTTGAAGAAGTAAAAGATACAGCGGAAAAGGCAGCGGACGCGGCAGAGGCGGTTGATGAGACAGTCAGCGCGGCTGCGGAAAAGGTAAGTGAGAAAACGGAAAATTCGCAGGAATCGATTGAAAAGACCGTTGAGGATCTTCGCCGCAAGATCAAGGAAATCTCTGTGGATGATGATAATGCTGAAAAAGAGGATGAACCGAAGCTGACGGTTGATTTCAAACTGAATGATGAGCAGAAGGCAAAGATTGAAGAGATCCGCGAGAATACAATGAAGTCCGTGAATGAGACGATCTCTGAGGTCAAGCACAAGGCAGATGAAATCACTGCCAGCCCGGATATTCAGAAGACCATCGCTTTCTTAAAGGCGAATGCCATCAAGGCGGTTGATATCGCCAAGGCAAAGATTGAAGAAATCCGTGAAAACCCGGATTTCCAGAAGACGATTGATACTGCCGAGGACAAGGCAAGAGAATTCGGCGAAACAGCCAAGAAGACGGTAGACGGACTGATGACTGAGGAACGTCTTGACGAAATCAAAAAGAATATCGCCAAGGCAGAAGAAGCAGTCTCCAGCGGTGTGGATTCCGCTTCCAAGGCAATCAATGAGTTTGTGAAAAAGCCGGAAGTACAGGAAACGATCGACAAGACGGTCGCGACCGCAAAGGAAGTAGCAGACAAGGGTGTGAATGCGATCAATAATCTGCTGAATAAAAAATCTGACGGGGAATAATCAGAATCACTGACATCCATAATAAAGGGAACGGAGTATACGTATGAAGCGAGTGACAATCTATGATGTTGCAAAAGAAGCCGGAGTGAGTCTCGCAACGGTATCCCGTGTCATCAATGGGTCTACGGTAGTCAAGGAACCTACCAGAGAGCGGGTCCAGGAAGCGATTGAGAAACTCGGCTACAAACCGAATGCGATTGCTCAGGGACTAGCCCTTCAGAAGACAACAACGATCGGACTTGTGGTGCCGGAGGCGAGCTTCACCTATACCGGACAGATTATCAACGGGCTGATTGATGTGGCAAAGATCTATAACTATAACATCATGCTGCATACCATCACGGCAGGGATTACGGATATCAAGGGAATTATCGAGGACATTATCAAATCCCGGGTAGACGGCGTAGTGATCTATAACGACAAGCTGGAAATGCCGGAAGTTGAGGAACTCAAGAAGTACAGCATTCCCATTGTCGTGATTGAAAACCGTGTCAAAGCGGATAATGTCTGCTGTGTCTATGTGGATATTGAGAAAGCAATCTATGAGCTGACCATGAAGTATCTCGAGGAAGGCAAGGACAACATCGCTATTCTCGAAGACCGCAAGAACCGCTACAGCTGTGAGCAGATGGTGCATGGTGCTGAGGCAGCCTTCCGGAAAAAGGGTAAGAAATTCCGCGGCTTCGTGAAGATTCCGGCAGAAATGAGAACGAGTTACGATTTTCTCTCCGGATGGCTTGCAAAAAACAAGTATGACGTCATGATCGGAAACCGCGACTCACAGGCAATGGCGATTCTCAATGCCGCAAGAGAAAACGGCATCTCCGTACCGGATGAAATGGAAGTGGTCTGTGTGATTGATACGAAATACAATTCCATGGCCAGGCCGCAGATTTCCTCATTCTCCATTCCCAGTTATGATCTTGGCGCAGTATCAATGCGCGTCATGACCAAAATGCTTCAGGGACAGAATGATTTCGACCGGGAGATTGAACTCAGCTATCTGTTCACTCCGCGTCAGACAACAAGGAATTGACACGGTTACAAAAACTGTTAAGATACGTATAGCAATGAACGGGACAAGTACATGCAGGGATTCATACAAGAGATGCTCTGGCTGGTGAAAAGAGCTGAGGAACGGCATGGAAATACACCCGGGAGCTTCCTGTCTCAAAAGGCAGGACGCAGGTCTGCGTTAAAGACTTCAAGTGCACCCCAGGGTGAACTAAGGTGGTACCGCGTGAAGAGCGTCCTTAGAGAAGGACGCTTTTTATATCCGTACCTTGGAAAGGAAAAATGATATGGAATTTCTGGAAGAACTGAGATGGAGGGGACTGGTCAAGGATGTGACGGATCTCGAGGGTCTGAAAAAGACACTCGAGCAGCCAGTGACAATCTACTGCGGCTTTGATCCGACAGCGGATTCACTGCATGTCGGACATCTGCAGCAGATTATCCTTCTTCGCCGCTATCAGCTGGCCGGTCATCGACCGATTGCGCTTTGCGGGGGATTTACAGGCATGATCGGGGATCCGCGTCCGACAACCGAACGGAAGCTTCTGACACATGAGGAGGTGCTTCACAACGCCGACTGCATCCGTGATCAGCTTGCGAAATTTCTTTCCTTTGAAGGCGAGAATGCCGCCATCATGGAAAACAACAACAACTGGCTTGGATCGATGAATCTTCTTGATTTTCTGCGGGATTACGGAAAACTCTTCAATGTTTCCTACATGCTGCAGAAGGATACGATCAAGAAGCGTCTTGATTCAGGGATTTCCTATACGGAATTTTCCTACACCATTCTTCAGGCGATTGACTGGCTGTCCCTCTATCAGAAGTATGGCTGCCGTATTCAGATCGGCGGCAGTGATCAGTGGGGAAATCTTACGACCGGCATGGAACTGATCCGTAAGGTATCCGGTGAAAATGCGCCGCAGCCATACGGCATTACTTCTCCGCTGATTACAAAATCCGACGGCAGTAAGTTCGGAAAATCCGAAGGCAGAAATATCTGGCTGGACAGCAGCCGGACATCCGCCTATGAGTTCTATCAGTTCTGGCTGAATACACCGGATGCGGACGCCGTTGATTATCTGAAGCGTCTTTCCTTCCGCTCTCCGGAAGAGATCATGGAACTGGAATCTTCCCTTCAGGAACACCCTGAATACCGGGAAGCACAGAAGGCACTTGCGTCTGAACTGACGGAAATTGTTCATGGCAAAGAAGGTCTGGAGAAAGCACTGCGCATTACGGAAACTTTCTTCCGCGGCAACATCATGGATCTTTCAGCCGCCGAAATCCGGGAAGGTCTGGCAGACGCACCGAGAACTGAAGCGGATACGGAGATTTCACTGATCGACGCGCTGGTCAACTCCGGTGTTTCCAAATCAAAGAGTGATGCCAGAAAGCTGATTCAGCAGGGCAGTATTTCCATCAATGGCCAGAAGGTGACAGGGATTGATGCCGTATTGAAAAAAGCGGATGCCATTGATCAGGATTTCACGATTCTTCGCAAGGGAAAGAAAAACTACTTTGTGGTTCAGTTCCGCTGATCCAAAAGGAAAATACTTACCGGTATCCAAAGTCTGGATGCCGGTTTTTTTTCGTATGGTCTCTTTCGGATATCCACCCATGCCTGCATGGGTCTCTGGACGGTATCGCAGTCAGAAAACTTACCATAAGGATTCAACATCAGAAGAGAGGCAGTTCTGTTTCCTTTGCTGGAATTTTGCCCTTGTTGGATCCATAGGGCGTGTACTGCCAGGTAGGTGGATTCTCTGGAAGGCTTTTCTGTTTATTATCGAAGTCCATTCCGCTGGTTCAGTTCTTTATTCCCTTTAAAGACATCAAAAGCTGAATCAGATGAACCGGGGACTTTGACATGTCTGAAAGAGGGAATGAGGCGATTCTGTCTGTGGCTGAAAGCCAACGCTATAGGAAACACAAGGGGAAGGGAACTTCTTTTTATTGTTTGTCCGCCTCCGGTACTGACAATTTTATTGGGATGGACAGGAAGGAAGATCTGATGACTGCCGGAAGATCTTTTGGAAGTACGGCAAATTCGCTGATATGGTGTTTTCCGGATGAACAGGAAACAACGCCATATGATATAATCCCCATGAGGTAATCTATGCGGAAAGTTCTAACCGGCATCCTCTGTGCTGCACTGCTTTCAGGATGTCAGATGTCAAAACAGAAGAATACGGCCGTCAAAGGAGAAACCTCCTATGAGGGTTATTATAAATCGATTGAGGACAATGATCGGTTTCTGTCCTACTCCCTGTATTATGATATCAGCGCGGAAATGACATCCATGGCGGATGGTACGCACCGGTATTATATTTTTCTTGACAGTCCTCAGATCGCTATGTATGACGTTGTCATGCTTGCCGTAGAGGATGATATTCCGTATGCATCAGCCGGCAAGATGATGCCCTGCATCGGGGTATTTGAGAGTACGGACTACTCTCTGATTCCGTTTCAGGCAAACTCCAAGGCCGGCTTCATGAAAGGTCTTGTGATTTCCGGTGCCTGCACCAATGACACTGTAAATATCAAGATGCTTGTGGAATGGTCGGATAAGACACTGGAAAATACCCGGAGGGAATATCTTTCTTTTCCTTTGGATGCCAGCGGCTTTCATTCGGAAGTTCCAACCCGGCAGATAACTGAGGAAGAAGTGACCGCCAATGAGTGAAGACAGAGGAAAAAAGGTTCGGCAGTCCTTTATAGCCGGTTCTCTGACCAGTTCAGCCGGTATTTTTCTGTCCAAGGCGATCGGTCTGTTTTATGTGGTTCCGTTTACAGCGATTGCCGGTCAGGAAAACATGGTGTTCTACACCAGTGCCTATAACTATTACAATGTATTGCTGCAGATCTGCTCGGCCGGTCTTCCGTACGCGATTGCCGCGGTTGTCGCAAAGTATGCCAACCAGGATGACTGGAAAACCGTCCTTCTGGTCCGGAAGCTCAGCGCCGGAATTCTCGGTGTCAGCGGCTTTCTGATGATGTTTTTCTTTGCGGTCTTCTCCGGTTCTCTTTCCAGGGCATCTCTTGGAGCAGGCGCAACACCGCTGGATATCTCGCAGATGCGGACTACCTATGTCATTCTTTCTCTTGCATTGTTTCTGGTACCTCTGCTTTACAGCTACCGGGGTTTTTACCAGGGTCTGAAGGAGCTGAAGACCTATGCCGCAAGCCAGGTCATTGAGCAGTTTGGAAGAGTCTTTTCTCTGCTTGGACTTGGTGCCATCGCTGTCTATATTCTGCATCTGGACAGAATCTGGGCGGTTTATATGGCTGTTCTTGCGACCAGCATCGGCGCGGGCATGGCAATGATTTACTATATCCGGTATGATCGTACGCATATCGGACCGATTCACCGTGCCGCAAGAGCACAGACTGCGCAGACCATGAATCTCAAGGATCTTTCCATGGAACTGTTTGCGTTTGGTGTTCCTTACCTGATCGCCTCTTTCTTCGGAAACTCACAGGCTCTGGTCAATACCCGCTTCTTCATTCCGGTCAGTACCCAGTTCGGCATGCCGTATGATACCGCAAAGACGCTGCTTTCCATTATCCAGCTTCAGTGTGACAAGCTGACAAGTATTCCTCAGGTGCTGGGAATCGGCTTTTCCGCCGGCATCGTGCCTTATATGACGATCGCACTTGAAAACCATGATAAGAAGGAACTTCAGAAAAACATCCGGGAATGTCTTGATACCGTGCTTTTTATCGGTGTTCCGGTCTGCTTTGCGATGTGGGCTCTGGCAAGGCCCATCTATTTTCTGATGTATGGCGGAAACAATCTGGATTATGCGGAAGGAGCGCTGCAGTGGTCGAGTCTGCTAGCCCTGGCTACGACCATCACTCCGATCTGCTCCTCCATGATGATGACACTGCATCTGCGGAAGGAAAGCATGGTATATCTGTTTGTGGGATTCCTCATCAAGTGTGCCACATTTTATCCTTTGATGCGGTATACGGGCTATGCCGGAGCTATTTCTTCTTCCGTGCTCTGCTCGCTTGCGATCATCTATCTTTCGCTTGCCAAAATCTCCAACAAGTTTGATGTGAATTACATGCAGACACTGAGAAGACTTGCAAAGATGATTCTCTGCTGTTTCTGCATGAACGGGGGATTTGCCATTCTGAAACTGATCGGATTCACAGTCAGCGAAACCAGCCGGGGCCTGGCGCTAGTGCAGCTTGCGGTTTACGGCATCGTCGGGATGGTCATTTATTTCGGCACCTCTTCACTGATGAAGCTTCCGCAGTCCATCTTCCATGTGTCACAGCGTCAGTTTCTGCTGCATCTGTTCAGGGGAAAGATTCCCTCAGGGAGAAGGAAATGAGACTCGATAAGGCGCTGGCTGACATGGGCATCGGAACCCGGAATGAAATCCGGAAGGCATGCCGGGCAAACCGGATTATGATCAATGGAACGGTAATGAAGGATCCTTCTGTTCATATTGATCCGGATACCGATGTGATCACAGTCGATGAACAGGTGATTACGTATCAGAAATATGTATATTACATGCTGAATAAACCGGCTGGTGTGATTTCCGCGACAAGCGGAAATGAAGAGACGGTTCTGGATTATATCGACAGTACGGTAAAGGGGCTTTTTCCGGTCGGTCGGCTTGACAAGGATACGGAAGGGCTGCTTCTGATCACCAACGACGGTCCGCTTGCGCATCGTCTTCTTTCTCCGAAGCATCATGTGGAGAAGGAATATGAGGTTCATGTCCGGGATGACATTTCGGAAACGGACTGTGATCAGATTCGAAAGGGCATGAAGATTGACCATGATGAAATCTGTCTTCCGGCGGAAATAACGCTTGTTTCAAAGCGGGAATGCCGGCTGATTCTGGAGGAAGGCAAATTTCATGAGATCAAGCGCATATTTGCGTCTCTGGGGAATGAAGTCGTATATCTGAAGCGGCTTCGCATGAAGCACCTTCTGTTGGATGAAACATTAAAGCCCGGGGAATTCCGGGCTCTGAGGGAAGAGGAAATTGCATCTTTATATGATGGAATCGGGTAAGGGAACCGGTCTGAAATTTCCTGTATCACGGTAAATCTCCAGGGTTCTGATCACTCCGTCCGTAAGGGTGTTCGGAGTCGAAGAACCGGAAGTTACCGCAATACGCTCGAATCCGCGGATATCTGATTCCTTCAGGTTTTCTGCATCCTCCACCAGCAGGGCCGAACGGATCCCTGCTGTTTTTCCGATTTCCTTCAGCTGATTGGAGTTGTTGGAATGGGGATCACCGACTACAATCAGAAGATCTGTATCCCTGAGGTTCATGACTGCCTTCTGACGCATGGTCGTGGCATTACAGATTTCCGGCTGCGGTCTGGCATCTGGAAAACGGGTTCTGCAGGCCTGGATCAGATCCTGCGTATCAATGATGGAAAGGGTTGTCTGATTGGTAATCAGAACATTCTCAAGATCTCCCAGTCCTTCAAGATCCGTTTCATCACTGATGAGATGGACACGGTCACTGATTCCGACCGCGCCTTCGGCTTCCGGATGATTTCTTTTTCCGATATACAGGACATCTCCATGTTTTACATGAGAGCGGATCAGATCATGGGTTTTTCTTACATCAGGGCAGGTCGCGTCCACAATGGCGAGACCTTTTGCTTTTGCTTTTTCATAGACCGCGTCACTGACGCCATGAGCGGTAAAGATCACGGTACCCTGATCAATTTCATCCAGCAGTTCCAGCCGGGTTTTACCCTTGCTTTCCAGGCAGCGGATGCCAAGTTCCTGCAGAGCCTCCACCACATGCCGGTTATGCACGATCATTCCCAGCATCCATACCGGCCGTTTTGTGTCGGTATTCATGGTCTTTCGGGCAATCTGGATGGCTCGAACAACTCCCTGACAGTATCCCCGGGGTACGACTTTGATAATCTCCATGACAGTCTCCTTACAAATCCATTATAATTGGAACCGACTTAGGAAAAGAGTGATTATATGAAACGATTTGAAGATTTCAACCTGAAAAAGAAAACGATGGATTTCATCTCCCTGAACGGATTTCAGACTCCGACTCCGATTCAGGAGGAAGTGATACCGGCATTTCTGCGTGGGAAGGATATTATCGGTCTTTCGAAAACCGGGACAGGAAAGACGCATGCCTATCTGATTCCCCTCATGGAACGGTGTGACTCTTCCAGTGAGGAGGTTCAGGCTGTCATTACCGCTCCGACAAGAGAACTTGCCGTACAGATCTATGAGAAGGCAAAGCTCATGCAGGAAGCGGATGAACGTCTGAGAATCCGGCTGTATGTCGGCGGAAAGGACAGGGAAAAAGATATCCGTCAGCTGAAGAACAGTCAGCCTCATATCGCGATCGGAACGCCGGGAAGGATTAAGGATCTGTTCCTTGAGGAAGGCGCTCTGCGGATTGACAGGGCAGGAATCCTGATTGTAGATGAAGCGGATATGACCCTGGAATATGGATTTCTTCCGGATATTGACGCATTTGCCGGAAGGATGAGCGATTCGCTGCAGATGGCAGCGTTTTCCGCGACGATGCCTGATCAGCTGAAGCCTTTTCTGAAGAAATACATGCATCAGCCGCAGACCTTCCGGGTGGAGGAGGAACGCTTTTCACCGGATATCCGGCATGTTCTCGTACCGTGCTATCACCACACCTATACGGAGGTGATCCGTTCCATTCTGCCGGGATTTCAGCCGTATGTGTGTCTTATTTTTGCCAATACCAGAGAGACTGCCCATGAGATTGCGGAAGACTTCCGGGAAATGAAGCTGCCGGTCACGGAACTTCATGGCGACCTTGAAAGCCGCAAGCGCAAGCAGGCGATGAAGCAGCTGGCACTCGGTACCAATTCCTTTGTTGTTGCGACAGACCTTGCGGCCAGAGGTATTGATCTTGATACTGTGACCCATGTCATATCCTGTGGTTTTCCGGAGGATCTGGAATTCTATGTGCATCGGGCAGGAAGAACCGCCCGGGCCGGATCCAACGGCACCTGTTATGCTCTCTACCGGAAGGAAGATGATGCGGCAATCCGTTCTCTCATGAAGCAGGGACTTCATTTTGAACATCAGAGATTTCATAACGGTACCTGGCAGGATCTGCATCCGTATGGACAGAAGCGGCTGAAGAAGGATGATGAAATAGAAAAAAAGATTTCGATGATCATGACCAAGAAAAATACCAAGGTCAAGCCGGGATACAAGAAAAAGAGGGCTGCGGAAATCGAGCGGATTCATCGGAAAAAGAAGCAGGAGATGATCCGGGCGAAGATCAAGGAAGAAAAGCTCGCAATCTATAAGGAACGGTCCCGCAGGGCAAAAGAGGAAAAGAAATGATCATCGGATCTCATGTATCTCTCAGTGCGCCTGATTTTCTGCTTGGTTCTGTCAATGAAGCACTCAGTTACGATGCCAGTGCGCTGATGGTCTATACCGGCGCACCGCAGAATACCCGCCGCAGACCAGTGACCGATCTGAAGGTGAGTGAGGCGAAGGAAAGGATGAAGGAAGCCGGCATCCCCATGAAGCATATGATCATTCATGCGCCTTATATTATTAATCCTGCCAATTCCACAAAGGAACCTGTCATGGAACTCGCCCGCAGTTTTCTGATTCAGGAAATCGAAAGAGTTCATGAAATCGGGGCATCCTTTCTTGTTCTGCATCCGGGAAGCTTTACAGATACGGATCCTGACACCGGAATCCGTACGGCCGCCAGTCAGCTCAATGAGATTGCGGATTCGCTCAGCGATTCTGTAACAATCTGTCTGGAAACGATGGCAGGAAAGGGAAGTGAGATCGGCTATACTCTGGAACAGATCGCTGAACTGCTGGATCATCTGAAGCATCCGGAACATTACGGAGTCTGTCTGGATACGTGTCATATGAACGACGCCGGATATGACATGCAGGACTTCGATGCGGTTCTCGATCAGTTCGATTCCCTGATCGGACTGAAGCGGCTGTGCGTCATTCACTTGAATGACTCGAAGAATCCAAGAGGCGCACGCAAGGACCGGCACGCCAACATCGGGATGGGAACGATCGGCTTTGAGGCGCTCCATGCCATCGCGGAAAATACCAGAACTGCTCATGTTCCAAAGATTCTGGAAACGCCGTATATCGGCAAACATGCACCGTACGGCATCGAGATTTCGATGCTCAGAAAAGGAGTTTTTGAAGCGGAACGGCTGAATGAACTGAATGACAGGGTATGAGACTATCGTTCTTCTGTAAAAGGAATTCCGTTTGAACATGATGAGAGTCCGAAATGTTTCGATGTGGTATCGGTACATAGCTGCGGAAAAGAGAATACTCGTGAAAAAAGATCCGGTTTAGTTCAGGATCTTTTTTGCTCAGGCATTTTTTTCCTGAAGGAATGCCTGTATTTCTTTTTTGAGTTCTGAGGCGAGCTCCCCCTGAGGAATCTGTCGGATAATCTGACCTTTTCTAAACAGAATGCCGCCCTCACTGGATCCGGCAACTCCGATATCCGCTCTGCCGGCTTCCTGGATTCCGTTGACCGGACATCCCATGATCGCTACGGTGATGTTTTCGTGGATCGTCCCAAGATAGTCTTCGATTTCCTTAACTACCGGCAGCATGTCATACTGGATTCTGCCGCAGGTGGGGCAGGCAATCAGATCCGGCTGATTCTCATAGAGATCCATGCATTTCAGAAGCTGCTTTGCGATTGTGAGCTCTTCCTTCGGCGGTCCGGAAACCGATACCCGGATGGTGTCTCCAAGTCCTTCATGAAGCAGGGTTCCAAGCGCTGCTGAGCTTTTGACAGCGGAACCCGTAAAGGAACCGGCTTCGGTTACACCAAGATGAAGCGGGTAGGGAAATGCCTCTGCGGCAGCCTCGTAGGAAGAAATAGTAAGCGGTACATTACTGGATTTGAAAGACAGACAGATGTCATGGAAATCCAGTTCCTCAAGAATCTGTACATGCCGTTTCGCGCTTTCCACCATGGCTTCTGCACATGGACCGCCGTATTTTTCAATCAGTGGTTTTTCAAGCGATCCGCTGTTGATGCCAATGCGGATGGGAACACCGCGTTCCCTGCATTTTCTGACGACTGCTTCGGTGTGTGAACGCTCACCGATATTTCCGGGATTGATGCGGATCGCATCCACTCCCTGATCCAGCGCATTCAGGGCAAGAAGATAATTGAAATGAATATCCGCTACAACAGGAATATGGATTTCTTTTTTCAGGGCGGCAATCGACCGGCTGTCTTCCTCATCAAGAACCGCAACCCGGATGATTTCACATCCGTGATCCTCCAGTTCGAGAATCTGATCCCGGCTTCTTGCGGTATCCTTGACCGGAACGTTGGTCATTGACTGCAGAACCACCTTATTCTGGCCGCCGATCTGCACAGGTCCGACATGGATCGCTCTGGTTTCTGTACGTTTCATAGTCTTTTCTCCTTACTGCTATTATGCCATTTCCTGATCCGAACTGCCATTTTCCAGAATGCGCATCATTGTTCAGATTTCTGAAAAACGTTGAACTGACAGAAAAACACGAAAAAAGAAAAGGATGAAAACTTTGCATCTTTTAAGCTTTATGCTATAATCCGTTTTGCGTATTAATCAGGAGGAAGCAGAATGCCTAGAGAGAATATTACATTCCGTTGCAGCGTCTGCGGGGAAGAAAACTACATCGGTACCCGCAACAAGCGCAAGCATGCCGAAAAGATGGAAATCCAGAAGTACTGCCCGCGCTGCAATAAGAAGACTGTACACAAGGAGAAGAAGTAATCCCGGGCAAGGATTACTTTTTTGTTCAATATGAAGATCGAAACACTTCCGATCGGTCTCTATCAGGAGAATTCGTATATCCTTCATGACAATGGTCATGTACTTTTCATTGATCCGGGCCGGTTCGGAAAGGAACTCGCTGCTCATGTCGGGGAGAATGAAACGGTTGATGCGATCCTTCTGACACATGGTCACGAAGATCACACCGGTGCTGTGGATGACCTTGCGGAAATCTTCCACTGTCCGGTATACATGCATTACGGAGATCTGGACATGGTGGATCCAAAACTTCCTCCGACTTCATTTTCATCCCCGGTTTACACACCGGTTCAGGAGCTGAAGGAGGGGAAAACAACAATCGGTACATTTCCTCTGGAAATCCTTCATACACCCGGTCATTCGCGCGGTTCGGTATGCATTCTTTACCGAAACCGTCTGTTTTCCGGTGATACGCTGTTTGCGGGATCCATCGGCCGTACGGATTTGGAAGGCGGGAATGATCTGGAAATGGTACAGACCCTGAAGCGGCTGAAAGAACTCCCGAATGATCTCTGGATTTATCCGGGCCATGGGGATGCCTCTACCATCGGCCAGGAGAAACAGACAAATCCCTATCTCTGTTATCTGCGGGCAGATCTGTATTGATGACGAACCGGTGTCTTCATTGGACTCCGGTTTTGTTATGTCATGAGTTCAAAGCAGAAAGGATCCGCTTTCGTTCAGAAGTTTTATTTCTGAAACAAAAGCGGATCCATGTTCGATTCCTCCTTTCAGATGCATCTTTTTCAGAAGAACGGGATTCCAGAATGATTTCTTCCTGTAACGTGCAAAGGCATTTTCAATACAGGATGTATCCATTACGGAATATCTTTTCAGCCTGAATGCTGTTTTCTGATTCAGCCGGTCTTTTCATCTTGTACGTATGAACCATCTGTTCAAAGAAGCCGCGACAGAATCTGCTGAAACGCTTCTTTGATGAAGGAAGAATGGAAGGACAGCCAGAGAGACACGGTCTGAAGAGATCGCTTCTGAAGATGAGTCTGACGCTGTGATCTGTTCGATCTCAGGCGGCAGTCTCGGTACGGATGAAGGAGTAGTCATAAACTGCTCCATGGGAATCACATTCCACATCCAGTATTTCTGACAGAGGGGACGATATGGAACATGTCCATCCGGACGCGGTCTGATTTACTGAAAAACTCACATTGTTCTCTGTATAGCTGCCTTCCTCCAGTCCTTCCTTCAGATGGCACTTGAGAAAAGAAAGGACGGCAGCTTCCTGGCGGAGATACGCATTCGTTTTCGTAATATTAATCGCTGTTCGCGTGCGGTTGTCGGTCCGGTTCAGAAGCAGAATGACCAGGACCGTCAGGATCAGAAACATCACCAGAAAGTACAGGCTCACAAAGCCCTTCTGATGCATAGCCAAGACAGCGTCGCACTGCCGGTTTTCCTTCATGTGCATAATTCAGATAGATGATTCCTCCGTTGATCTCAAACGACACCTCCGTAAGGTCCGTAAGATAGATCTGAGTTCCGGGTGAGAGCAGATCCAGATGATCTCCGCGTTTTGCGAGCATCATCCGATTTCCATGGTATGTCAAAGAAAGGGTGCTTCCGTCCGTATCAATTTCACTGGCACAGTTGATGACATGACGAAGCTGCGCAATTCCCGTCTCATCCTGGAACGCCTCTGAATACAGAAGGCCTCTTGATACACTTTCCAGACAGATCAGAATGACTGGAATCAGAAAGGCACAGACTGCCAGAGTGATCAGCAGCTGCTCAATGATGTACCCGCTTGACCTTCTTGGCATGTTGTTCTGAGACACTGGCATTCCTGAATTTCCTGAAGGTGTTCTTCATATTCCGCCTCTGAAAGATCATACGCTTCTCTGATACGTATGGATGCTTCACTGCTGACCTTCATTGCCGAGGCGGAAACAAGCGCGCATACTGATACGATGACTATGGCAATCAGTGCATCTGTCAGGACGAATCCTTCAGTCCCGGAATACCAGGGCGCCCGGTCCAAGCTCGAGGATGATTCCGGTGAAGGACTGTCCCTTAGGAAATGAGATGGTTCTTGCCTGATTGATATTTCCATATTCGGAAAAGCGGATCGGCGGATAATCCATTTCCGTTTCATCTTCATAGTCTCTTTTTTCTCCAGTCAGTATCGATTCACTCTTGATGCGGGTGTACTGATCCGGAAACGTATAGTACGCCTGCGAAGTGAAGTGAATCAGTCGTACCGTGAGGACGGTAAGAACCGAAAGAACCATCACGGAAACGAGAAGTTCAAGAAGAGCGAATCCGCTACGAGGCGACTGCCTGTCCATTGGATATGGATATGGACCTTCCGTCATCACAGCGGGTCTGCTCTTCGGTCAGCAGCCCGGCACTGATGAGATCTCCGGTGCTGCCTGGATTCTGATCATTTTCCAGCCGATACTGCAGAATTGCGGAATCCACTGTTTTGACCAGAGCATTACAGCCTTTTTTGTCAACGATTCCGAGTGTCTTCTGAATATTCGGAACCGTCAGGAGAAACAGGATGGCAATAATGGTTACCACTATTACCATTTCCAGCAGGGTAAATCCTTTCTTGTCTTTCATAGCAACCTTTCTTTGGCTACATCCGGCCCAGGATACTCATCGGCAGCATGAGAATCTGATACACCAGAATCAGTACGGTTCCGATGCTGAGATAGGAGATGATCTGGATTGTGCGGGTGATTCTCCGGCACTGTCTTTTACTTCTTTCCTCTGCCATCTGAAGATATCCTTCCAGCATGGTTTCCATCTGAGAGGAATAAAATGCGATTTTCAGAAAGCGCGTCAGAGATGGATCAAGCCATGGCATGGAGACTGCCTGTTCAAACGGCTTTCCCTGAAGCAGCGACTGCTCAAGGGTGCCTGCCAGAAAGCAGATGACCGGCTTCTGTGTGATTTCTTTCAGAATTCTTATTGCTTCTTTTGTCGGAACACTCATCCGGATACACTGAAGAAAAAAGCGGATGAAGTCAGCGGATTCATACTGGACATAGATCGAGTCGGGAAAATATCTGCTGAGCAGGATATAGCCCCGCACCTGGTTTTTCTTCCGGGTGAACCAGAAAAGAATCACCCCGGAAACAAGAAGAATGCCAATGATCGAGAAGGTAAAGATCCGAAAGAACATCCGGGTCATGTCGTAGTTATTTCCCTGTACATGAAATCCCTGCATGAGAGAAAGAAGGGGTGGAAAACAGAACTCATTGAAAAGGATGATTCCGGTAATGGTAAGCAGAAACATCATACAGGGATAGAACAGCCCCCGGCGGTACGCTTTCTTCTGTTCCTCTTCGCCGTTTACGACCTCCATGCAGAGGGTGAGGGCATCCGAAAACGTGAGGCATCGCAGAAATCCGGACAGATACACGCGATAGGAATGCGGACACAGGTCCGGGAAAAAGCGGGGAAGTTCCTCGCCATGGGCAAGTTTGTGTTCGATCGTTTCAAACACTTCGCGGTTTGATCTGTTCCGCAGCAGAGTCATTGCCTCCTGGATGGTAAATCCGTTTCCCATCAGCTTCGCGATTCCTTCAAGATCCAGCCCGTCAATCAAGATCCTGTGATGCCTGTTCCGGATCCACCTGACCGCTTTCCACAGCCTCGAGGATTTTGACCCGCAGGGGCTGGAAGGATTCACTTGGGCGGTGGTTGAGAAAATAGTATTCAATCTCCTTTCTGTTCATGATTTCATAGACACCGATTTTACGGCAGTCCCGGGTGTCGTACAGTCGCTGATTGGCCATGCCGCACAGCACATCCTGCAGCTGAAGACGGCTGACCCCGAGATCAATCAGGCGGTTGATCGCATTCACACAGGAACTGGAATGAATGGAGGTGAGCGCAAGATGGCCGGTCAGAGCACAGCGGACTGCCATTTCCGCTGCCGTGCTGTCCCGTACTTCTCCGATCATTACAATATCTGGATCATGCCGCATCAGCTGCTTGATGCCGTCAGCGTAGGAAAGATGTCTTCTGTCGTTCACGGACAATTGAACATACTTCTCTGAAAGAACCTCGACCGGATCTTCGAGGGTGAAGATTTTCTTTCCTTCCACTTCATTCAGGATGGTATACAGAGTGGTCGTCTTCCCGCTCCCGGTCGGGCCGGAGAACACATACAGACCGCTCCGGTGATTGGTAATCTGACGGAGCCATTGTGCCTGAAGCGGATCTGCAGAGAGAACTTCTGTCGTCAGTTCGCCATGATTGTTGAGTATTCTCAATACGCCGCTGGTTACCCGGTAGCTCGATACCAGTGCAAACCGCAGTGCCAGTGTTTTCCCGTCCGCCTCTGCTTCAAAGCGTCCGGTCTGCGGTTCAAGCGTGGCAGAAAGATCCAGATTTGCGCGATACATGAGGTAGTAGAAAAACCGTTCATCATCCGGATGGGAATGGATCCTCCGGATTACACCGTTTACCCGCATTTCAATCTGACAGGTTCCATCGGTAAGATTGAGGTGGATATCGGTTACGTGATGCTTCAGTGCCAGGCGCAGAATCTGTTTCAGACGTTCTTCCATATGACCTTCCTGATATTAACGTTCCCCTTAACTGCAGAATTCCCCGTATTTTTCATGAAAAAAACTGAGTCTTGTTTTAAAAAGCCGGATTCAGGATAATGAAAGCATCGGAATCTGAACCGGACTTTCATACCATCGATCATTTTTGCGGCTTTATTCTCTGAACTTTTCACGGAATTAAAAAAACTTCTGAAGCAGGATCCAGAAGTTTTCTATGAAACATTATGATCAGGAAGGAATCAGAAGATTGACAGCCAGGCCGCAGAGGAAGGAAAAGATCATGATATAGGCAAGATACAGAAGGAATCTGCGGATTCCCATACAGATCTTCAGAGCGCCAAGATTGGTGATTTTGGTTGCCGGCCCCGTCAGCATGAATGCAGCGGCGCTGCCATAACTCATTCCATCCCACAGCCATTGACGCAGAAGCGGAATGGTTCCTCCGCCGCAGGCATACAGGGGAACACCGATGGTTGCGGCCATCAGGACACCCCAGGCCTTATCTCCCGCAAAAAGCTTCGTCATGAATTCCTGGGGAACATAGCGCTGAAACAGGGCGGACAGAAGCACACCGATAAAGAAATACGGTCCGGTGGCACGCAGATTGCGGCCGACATTTTTCAGATACCGAAGAAAAAGATTGGGATCTGTATCGTGGCTTGCCCGTTCTTCAAATCCGTCAAAAGAGAAGAATTCCCGGTCCTTATAAAAGAAGTGAACCAGAAGTCCCGCGGTAATACCGCAGAGAAAGCAGGTGATGATGCGGATCCATAAGACCTTCTGTCCAAGCGCGGCACTGTAGATAATCAGCTGCGGATTCAGCAGAATGGAAGCCATCATGAACGAGGCAAGCCAGTCTTCCCGAATACCCTGACGACGGAAGGATGCCGCAACCGGAATGGTTCCATACATGCAGAGGGGACTGGCGATGCCGAGAAGACAGGCTGGAATAATTCCCAGCAGACCGAATTTCTGATCATCGATGCGCCGGAAAAGCTGATGGATCGAATCTTTGGCAAAGACGGAGATAAAGGATCCGATCAGAATACCGGCAATCCAGTATCCGGCAATCTGCCGGAACTGGATATCAAAGTAATACCAGAGATAAATGAATTCCCTGCGGAGAATATCAATCATCGATTGTTACCAGTTTGTAATTCTTTGTCCCGAGCCCGATCTCTTCGGCGTAGTCCAGCGTATGGAGTCCCTGCAGCTGATCAATCCGGTTCATCAGGGATTCATTGCCCTCAGCCTTTGAAACAAAGTCAATACATGCCTGATCTACAGCGACAGGGTCATATCCGGCAACGATACCGATGTCATGGATATCCGGTTCCGCGGGATGACCGCTGCAGTCACAGTCAACGGACAGCCGGTTCATGACGTTGATATAGACAATCCTGTCCTGCATGGCATCACGGACAGCTGTGGCAGCCTCTGCCATGGATTCCAGAAATTCCATATGAAGCTCATCGTGCCAATGGGTATCACTGGTTCCTCCCGCGTGAATGCGCACCTTTCCGCGCGCGGACGCGAAACCGATGGACATGTTTTTGATTGCGCCGCCATATCCGGCCATGGGGTGACCTTTGAAGTGAGACAGAACAATATAGGAGTCATAATCCGGAAAAGCTTTTCCGACCAGATCACCGGTCAGATGCTTTCCGTTCTTTACCGGAATTTCCATCCATCCATCTTCATCCAGAATCTGGAAGGGGGCAATTTCCGTGAAGCCGTGATCCTCGGCAACCTGATAATGTTCTGCTGTGGCTGCGCGCTGGCCGCCATAGGCAGTATTGCATTCGACAATCGTACCATTCACCATCTGAACAAGATCCTTGATCAGTTCCGGGCGGAGATAGTTGGATGCCGGCGGCTCACCGGTAGAGAGCTTGACGCCCGTTTTCTCACCGGGAGTCCAGTTCAGTGCCTGATATACCTTAACCAGACCCTCGGGACTGATATCAGTAGTAAAGTATACGGTTGGATCTGCACTTGCTGTCTGAGAAGAAACAGGAGATACAGACGGTGCGGCAGTTTCGGCAGCTGCGGAAGAAGGGGAAACAGCAGCGCCTGAAGTATTGGATGAGCTGGCTGAAGCACATCCGCTTACCAGCAGAATCATACTGAGAAATACATACTTGAAATATTTCATGAAGAGCCTCCTTTTGATATTTAAAAGTATAACGCAATGATTTCGGCTGTTCCATTCTGATAGCCGAAAACCTGTACATGCAGGTATGGAACATTGCTTTCCGGTTCATAACGGCTTTATCTCTGACATTGTCAAAGATATAATGAACTGGATTCTGCAGGAAAGATGATTCCGCTGTTTACGGGAATGGAAAGGCTCAGAAAAAGGTGTCTGTTTCCATGCAAAGAAGTCTTTTGGAAGATAAGATCCATTGGAAGATCCGCTGCGGTGAAGATCCGCTGTTTCAGCGCTTTTGATTGACAAACCGGATGATCCTAATAAAATATTGGAGAAAGGCAGGAGTAACAGAACGATATGATTCTCGTAAATGATCTGAAACCAGGAACCACATTTGAGAATGAGGGCGATATCTACAGTGTTATTGAAGTCGACCATAACAAGACTGCCATGAGGCAGATGATTGTCAAGGTAAAGGTTAAGAATCTCCGTACCGGAGTAATCAAGGACATCTCCTTTACCGGCGGCGACAAGGTCGAGCAGGCACATATAGATAAAAAGGAAATGCAGTATCTCTATGACGACGGAGAGAATCTGGTATTCATGGATAACGAAACCTATGATCAGATTGAAATCCCGAAGAGTCGTCTTGAGTGGGAAATGCAGTTCATGAAACCGAATGACAATGTCACGATTTCCATGTATGGAGGATCCGAAATTCTCGGTGTTATTCTTCCGGATAAGGTGGAACTGCAGATTGTTGAGTGTGAACCGGCTGTCAAGGGTGATACCGCTACCTCCGCTACCAAGAACGCAAAGGTAGAGACAGGTCTCGATATCCGGGTTCCGCTGTTTATTCAGAACGGGGAAATGGTACTGATTTCCACCGCTGACGGAAAATATTCCGGACGCGCCTGATTTCTGAATAGATGATTCAGTTGTGAAAAAGTTTACATAAATGAATGTAAGCTTTTTTATTCTCTGTGAAGCAGAGAGGTTTTAAAATAAAAGAGTCCGTCTGTCGGAGTGTTTTCAATATGAGCGGTAAGAAGGAACAGAACCGTGGAATAAATGATGCTTCAGTGCTGGTACAGGAAACTGTGCCTGATAACACAGATGATCGGGAATCCTCACTGAAGCAGAGAATGGAAAAGGAACAGCCGCAGGATATCTATCGCCAGAAGGCGGCAGCTGTTCTTTTAAGCGCGTGTTTAAAAGAGATGGAAGAACGTTCCGAATCTCTTCTGCCATCATTCCATCGATCCGATACCAGTTCCCAGGCATTCCGGCAGTTTTTTCAGTATCTTGCAATCTGGTTCAGGTCTCTGAAAGACAGACAGAGTCATCAGCCTTCCGCTGATCACAACATGATTCCGGCTCATGGAAGCAACGATGAAATCGGTACTCTGCTTCGGAAATCATTTCTGGAAAGTTTCCGGCTTTTCTTCCTGGAGTTCATCATCAGTATGGAACTTCTGGCAGACTGGCTGTTTCATAAAGGGAAAAACGGCGGGAATTGGCTTGTGATCCGGATCAGGCATCTGATGGATACCCTGAAGGAACGGCATTTCTGGAATTCTCTGCGGAAAGATATTCTGTGGCGGGAAACGGTGCAGAAAACCAGACATGTGATGGAATCCAATAAGGAAAAACTGGCAGAACGAAAGAATCTGAAAAAGGATCCATCTTCCATGGATGAGACATTTTCAGCCATGAAGATGCTGGAAGGCGACTCAAACAAACCCGCTGCGTTTATTCATTATCCGCATGATCTGGATACGCGGATTCCAGGAGAAAGACCGGAAAGAAACGATTCTCTGTCAGACTGGAGTTCTTTTGAGGCGGAATCCGAAAGGGATTCCTATCGAACGTTTGCCTATCAGCCGATATCAAAGGATCCAGTACAGAATCAGGAATCCTTTGATGAACTGCATTCTCAGGATCCGCTGCAGATGATGCGTAATGTAAAGGAAGACCCCGCTGTGATGATTGATCCGGAACTGGAAAGCATGCAGAGGGAAAAAGAATGGCTCAGTATGCAGTATGAGCGGATGATGACCATGGAATCCGCTGAAAAGGCAGCCAGGCTGCGGCAGAAGCTTTTAGAGCAGGAACTGATGATGCGTGCTCAGGAACGGGACGCCATGCAGAAGGAAATGGAACTGCTCCAGAGCTCCAGCAGAAAGGCAGATCTGCTTCGCTCAAAGATGATGCAGAAAGAACTGCAAATGCGTGAAATGGAACGCGCATCCATGGCTAAGGAGCGGGAATGGCTTACAGCCTCCTTTGCGCACGCAGAAGAAGTCCGTCAGAAGGTACGTGCGAAAGATCTTCATGAAATGGCAATGGAACACGCTTCCATGCAGAAGGAATATAAATGGCTTCTTGCTTCCTTTGCGCATGCGGAAGAAGTCCGTCAGAAGGTACGTGC